>SLFV01000555.1 GCA_007124075.1 Roseimaritima sp. | reverse complement strand
GTTATGGCCGGCCGGTTTCCGCGATGAAGTGCAAATCCAGTGCTTCGTGTTGTCGAGCGACATGCAAAATGATGCAGACGTATTGGCAATGATTGGTGCTGCTACGGCGTGTCACATCAGCAGCCTGCCTTTTCAGGGTCCACTGGCTAGCGTTCGGGTTGGCAAAGTTGACGGGGAACTGATCGCGTTTCCTTCGTACGACGATTTGGAAGAAAGCGATCTGGACATGATTGTCAGTGGTAATCGTGATGCCGTTGCGATGATTGAGGGGTTTGCACAAGAAATGCCGGAGGATGAGATGCTGGAAGCGATCCAGTTTGCTCACTCCGTGATTCAGCAGATCTTAGATTTGCAGGACGATCTGTATCGCCAATTCAGCCCGCAAAAAATGGAGTACATTCCGCCTGCCGATGACGGTTTGATGCAGCGGTTGACGGACGCCTATTACGACGCCTTCCGAAATGCGAAGCAAACCTCCGGAAAGCAGGACCGTGCCGACGCGGTACGTGAACTGCGGGAAAGGGCGATGAATGAGGTGATTCCCGATCCGAATGCCGAAGGTGCCATTTGCCCAAATCGGTTTAAAGCGGTGTGGCATGATTTGGAAGAAAAGATCGTCCGAGATTTGATCATTGCGGGGACGCGCCCCGATGGCAGGGATCGCGATTCACTGCGTCCGATTCAATGTGAAACGGATTTGTTACCTAAAGTCCATGGCTCCGCTCTTTTCCAGCGTGGCGAAACTCAGGCTTTGGTGACAGTGACGCTTGGCACGTCCCGGGACGAACAGCGAGTCGACGGTTTGCAGGAGGAGTTCAGCAAGAAATTTATGCTGGATTACAATTTCCCCTCGTTTTCGGTCGGTGAATGCCGGCCGATCCGTGGGCCGGGACGGCGGGAGATCGGTCACGGCATGTTGGCCGAACGGAGCGTGGCTCCGGTGTTGCCCGATGCGGAGGAGTTTCCTTATACCATTCGGGTGATTAGTGATATTCTAGAAAGCAATGGCTCCAGTTCGATGGCTTCGGTCTGCGGGGCAACTCTGGGTTTGATGGCTTCTGGGGTGCCGATCAGCAATCCCGTAGCGGGCATTTCGATTGGCTTGGTGAAGCAGGGTGACGAGCAGTGGTGTCTGTTGACCGACATACTGGGCGACGAAGACCATTTTGGCGATATGGATTTCAAGATTGCGGGAACCCAGGTTGGGATCACTGGCATCCAGTTGGATTTGAAGATCACCGGAATTTCTACGGACGTCATTCGGGCGACGTTGAAACAGTCTCGGGAAGCAAGGATTGAAATTCTGCGAAAAATGCTGACGACGATTTCTCGTCCCCGCAAAGAAATCAGCCCTAACGCTCCGCGATTGTTGCGAACCAAGATCGCGCCAGACAAGATTGGCGCCTTGATTGGACCGGGTGGCAAGAACATCCGTGGGATTCAGGAACGGACCGGAGCAATTATCGAAGTGGAAGAGGATGGTACGGTCTTGATTGCCAGCACCGACGCTGAAAGCGCGCAGGAGGCTTTGCTGGCGGTCGAGGCGGTCACGGCGACGGTCCAGATTGGCAAGATTTACGATGGCGTGGTCAGCAGTATCAAGGATTTTGGTGCATTTGTAGAAATCCTCCCCGGGCGGGATGGCCTGTGCCATATTAGCGAACTGTCGGGCGGATATATCAGCAGCATCGATAGTGTCATCCAGGTCGGCGACGCCATGAAGGTGCTGGTGATTGATGTTGACGAGCATGACCGTGTGAAGCTGTCACGCCGCAAGGCGTTGGAGGAACTGGGCATCGAAGATGAGATGTCTGCCAACGATGACGATGGTGAAGGTATGGTCGCCAGCGGTGATTCCAACGGTGATGATAGGCCGCGCCGGCCACAGCGTGGTGGGGGTGGTCGTAGCCGTGAGCGCGGACGCGGTGGTCCCGGACGCAGTCGGGGCAGGGATTAGGTTCGCCCCCCGCCTGCTGCCGCCGACATTCCTATTTCTGGCAATGGTTGCAAGCGAAGATGGTCCTTCCGGCTTGCAACCAGTTTGAAATCGGTTGGTGACAATGGCTACATTGAGGGCGCTTATAAATCGTCAACCGCTCGCCCGCACGCAGTCGGCCCAGTGGCTTGCTTACGGTTTCTGCGTCCACAGTAATGATCCGGTTGTATTTCACGCCAATCTGTAACCAGCGTCGGGCTAATTCCCAGATCTGCTGCGTTTCCTCTGCGGTAACCTGTCGTCCCAGCCGTTGCGGATGGATGCGCAAATGATGCAGAATTTCAGCGCGATAGATGTTTCCCAGGCCCGCGATGATCGACTGGTCTAACAGCAACCGGCCGATTTCCGCCTTCGAACGCTGGATGCGAGCCGCTGCTGCGGACCAGTCCGCATCTGGCCGTAGCGGGTCCGCCCCCAGACGCGTGATCAGCCGGTGTCGAGCTTGAAGATCGATTCGCTCGCAACGATGTGGACCATTCAAGTCGAATGCTCGCTCTGTCCCGACGATCCGCATGCGGACGGCTCCGCGAGGAGCGGGAGCTGGAAGTCGGTGTATCCGGAATTTGCCGTACAAGCCCAAATGGATGTGCACCACCTGCAGGTCATTCCACTGGTAGAACAGATGCTTGCCGAAGGCCTCGACGCATTCCAGCCGCCCACCATCCAGAAGCTGCGCTTCGCTAGCGAAGCGGCCTTGCGGAGAGTCAACGCGGACCAACTGTCCGGCGAACCAACGCTGGTGATCTCTCGCGATCCGATGAATTGTATGTCCTTCAGGCATAGCTTCTCCAGGCAACCGTCAATAGAGTGAGAACTGTATCCGCCTCGCGTCTTTGCGGCAGGAATCTCCCCCCCCCCCGCAAACGCGAGAATGCAATGGTTCGACGGAGGACTCCACCGACGTTTCCGAACGATTCCTGACGGGCTGCGGGAAAACAAACTCGGTACAATTGCTACAGATAACCTTTTCGTCCACTCGCTTGGGCTAGGCGGAAAAAAATCAGGTTTGCTCCCGC
The DNA here is from genome assembly GCA_007124075.1 of Roseimaritima sp. Classification (GTDB taxonomy): domain Bacteria; phylum Planctomycetota; class Planctomycetia; order Pirellulales; family Pirellulaceae; genus Roseimaritima. The sequence continues at coordinate 13,460 of SLFV01000555.1, read as the reverse complement.
GCCCCACGACGACCGGGCGTAAGCTTTTCGGACACTCTTGATCCTAGCCAGCCAGTCAACTTGGACGCTGTCCCATGACGGATCCATCACTGATTATGTTCTACGTGCTGATAGCGTTATTAGTCGTTTGGGGCATCATCACTGTCGTGGGCCATCTATCATGGCTAGCCATGGCTGCGGTTGCCAGATTGTTTTGGGGCAAGTCCCCCTCATCCGTGGGGACGCTCCGTTCTGGACCTGTCCCGAATACCGACTCGATAAGCGAACCGGTCCACGGAGCTGATGATGAGATCGAGGTAACGATCCGCGTCTTGCGGCAGGTACAAAAAACAGGTCGTTTGTCGACAGCCGAAACGCTGCGATTAATTGATTTGGTCCGCAAGTCTGCGGTCGAAACTGCGGATCCTTTTCCTGACGGCGATCGAAGATCACCGACACCGGCAATGTCGGACGAGGTTTTCTTACGCCCGCCCGCCGTATCGACCCCCGGTCCCGTTCCAGCCAAATCGGAAGCTTTCGTTGGGAATTTTGCGGACAGCGTAGATTCAGAGGACCTGGTTCCCGCGGTAATCGTACCAGAAGATCCTTGGGGTACCGCGTCTGAGGAGGTGGAACCAGCGGCCGTTTCCGGGAAATATAGAGCCGAGGTGATCAGGTCATTCCTGGCCAGTCACAATATTCGCTGGGGCGAATTGATTGCTGGCGTTTTGATTGTTGCTTGTTCTGTTGGCTTGGTGATTAGTCTCTGGAACACGATCGTTTCAACCCATCGGGTGGTACCATCCCTGGTCATGATGGCAGGGAATGCAGCGGTTTTCGCGGCGGGTTTGTACACCTTGGGACGTTGGAAGCTACGCCATACAAGTCGCGCGGTCCTGGTTATCGCTACACTGTTGGTTCCGCTCAGTGTGCTGGCGGGTTTGGCTGCCGGCCTAGGGGGCGAAGGGGCCGCGATCGAGACGGTAAACGTGACCGATCCCCTCACCTTGGGAAGCCTGACGATCGTGCTGGTGGTGTACACTGTACTGTTGCATCGCGGCTCTTGCGCCTTGGTCGGCAGGGCGTTGACCCTGCCCTTGATGCTCAGCGTTGGTGGGGCAGTGGTGGTGTTGCCACTCCTGCCTGCTTTTTATTCATGGATAGCGGCACGCGCCATCGGGACCCTATCGATTGCCGCCATTGCAGTGCTTACGGCGATGGGGTTGATGATAACGCGAGCCATGCGTCGTCCTGCGGAGCGTCGTTTGGGCAACTTGGCCGGACGCAACCATTTATTGGTCGTGGCGATCGCCGTGTTTTCGCTCGGGGTCTCGGTTGCTTATGCCAACTTCTTGCTGGGGCTGAACCGCGAAGTTTTCCTTCCGGTATCGATCACCCTGATACCTGCGCTGGTGGGTCTTGCTGGCGGCGGTGCGTTGCTGCACGGTCGCGCACGACGAGTCGGATATCAGATCACGGGCTTGGTTGCCACTGTGTTGCTGCTTGGCTTGGCTTGGATGCTGTTGCCGATGACGCTGGCGTCGGCTCGCGAGGCATTGATTTGGGCGATCACATTGTCGTTCAGTCTGATACTGGTCGGCTACTGGTTACGTTCAACCTTCTGGCAGGTGTTGGCCAATTTCCCAGTGGGGATCGTCTGGGTGTTGTCCGCGGCGCCCATGGTCCGAGGGTTGTTCTGGCGCGAACTGACGCTTTTTGAGCAACTTTGCAGTGGTGAAGCGATGGTGGCGGGCCTGCTGTGGGCCAGCTTCATGGGAATGCTAAGCCGAATCTGGCGACGGCGGAAGGTGGCCAGTTCGCCGCGACAATCCGAGCCCACCGATGTGCTGCTGCCGCAGCGTTGGGGAAATACTGACGAGCCATCACTTGGAAGAGTGCGCGAATGGTTCCGCACAGGCGGCCTAACCCAACTATTGTTACTGGCTGGTGGGATTTGGTTGCTAGGCAGCAGCCTCATCGCGGCAACTTTGACGATATTACCGACGGAATTTCTAGGACCCGTATCGATGGTGCTCGTGACCACGGTGCTGTTGACAACCGCATTGGTCGCGATGCTGTTTCGGGGACAGTGGAACCCCAGTATCTGGATGGTAATCGCGGCAAGCGGTTTTGCTTGGGCTGCGGTTGTTCGGCCGTTTGTGTTGCCGTTGGAAGACTGGACTTGGTCTCCGCAAGCATGGATGCGATTCGGGATGTTTTGGGCTGCAACCCTGCTAGCACTGCAACAATTCGCGCGCTGGATCGTTCCACCCACTCAGCTTCGATTGCCGCAACACCCACATGCCTCCGGTCTTGCGATCCGTCATTTAAGTGCTGTGGTCATTGGTCTATCGATAGCGGTATCGGTTCTGGCGTGTGGGTACGCAAGCGACAGTTATCATTGGAGCGTTAGCGTCCTGGCGGTGGCCGCTGGCCTGTCCAGTTGGTCAGCGGTGTTGCAGCGCTGTTGGGGGTCGCTGCAACTGGGGCAAATGATTTCGCTGGCAATGATGATTGTGATCGGATTATGGATCGATCGCGACCTGTTGTTGTCGGGGCAGGCATGGTCCCGAGGCGATGCATTGTGGATGTCGATGTTGGTTTGCGCAGCGACGTCGGGGATCTGGACCCTTGTCCGCCAAGGTCTTGTCTTAGGTTGGCCAGCGCTGGCAGATACCATGGTAGAGGCGCGCAGATCGCTGGATCAACGGTTGCTGGATGCCGCAAGCTGGCTGGCATTGCTGGCGGGGCTTACGGCTGTCACGGGGCAGCTTGCGTTGGAAAACCTGGATCGTTGGTTCATTAACCGGATACATTGGGCTGTGCCCTTGTCTGCGTTGTTGGTAACGGGGACACAATTGATCTGGCGACACCGGAGAGGATTGAGCGGCCCGGGTGATCGCCTCGTCACCCTCCTTCCACCGCTGTTTTTGGGGCTCGTCTTCTGGGGTGCCTGTCAGCTTTCACAGCTTGGTGCGGGGGCAGGTGCGGGAGCGGTCCCTGGTACCACAGTATTAATTTGGCAGTGTTTAATGACCACGACGGGCGTGCTGCTGGGGTTGTTGTGCTGGTTGCTGTTGGGTGTCTACCAGCAGTCCCAGCATCGCGAAGAAACCATGTCGCCGCGTCAGCATCGTCTGTTCGTGATGCAGGCGGCAACATCGCCATTGATCTTTCCAGCCTTGCTGTTTGTCACATTGGCCGCATCTGCCTCGATCCTGTGGTCGGTATGGATGCCCGAAGTCTTAAATGGCAGGGTCGCTCCGATACTTCCAATTGCCACACTGTCGATGTGGTGGGTTGCCGGTTCCATCGTTCTATCTGTCTGTCAAATCCTGCGAGGCTGGAACTTTGCGATGGCGTCCGCCATCCTGATGATGTTGGCCGCCGCGATCATGCCCACCACGACTGCTGCACTTCCTTGGGCAGCGTGTTTCCAGATCGGTATCCTTAGTAGTATTGCGTGGATCGGCATGAATCGCTGGGTTTTGTCTGGGACTCTCGGGATGATCCCGACGGCAACCGAACGGCGTTTATTGGGGTGGGTCATGGCGGCGGGACTGGTCACGGCGGTCGGAAAGTCGTTGGAATTCTACTTCGGTGCAATGACCTGGAGTCCACTGACCGGTGCGGTGGCGGTCATCACGGCGTTTGTTGGCTGCGGCTTGTGGATTGCCAGTTTGATCGCAAAGCGGCCATCTTTTTTAGCAGCGCTATCTTCAGTTACCGGAATCAAACCGTTGTCCATGATACCGCTGGGCCTTGCGTTGCTGGCTGGTCAAATGGTTTGGTTGCTGTTGCAGGTGCCAAGCTTTGCTGGCTTTGATCCGTTGTCCAGTTTAATTTCGATTTGGTGTTCCGCGTTGGCGATCGGGTTGGTTTGGTATGCGAACGATCGCGGCAGAATCCCTTTCATTTTCTGCGCGATTGTCAGCGCATTACTGTTGCTGCTGACTTTTAAACATGGCGATTTCGTTAGCACTTTGTTTCATGGTCAAATGTTGACCGCAGCGATTTTGCTGGGGTGTCTGGTGGCGCTGGTTGGCCGCGAACCGGCCGGGCATGGTCGAGCCCGGTTTTGCGTCGTATTGGCTTGGTTGGTCGTCGTGCTGGGCGGATGGCATGTGTTGCAACTATCTGCGATGACCTACAGCCTGGATACGAAATCTAATTTCAGTTTGCTGGTTTTGTGGCTTGCTGGCTGGATTATCTTTTGGAGAATCACCTCGCTGCGGTTGTTTGATCGCCAGACCCTGCAGGCTGCCCCCTTTGAATCCTGGGGTGTGTTGGCCGATGGTGGGCTGATGGGATTATTATCCGTGGTGGCGATTTGTGACGCGTTTGCGTTGGTCTTTGTAGGGGAGGCGTTATCCTATCAACCACTGGAACCGAACGCCCCGCAGTGGTGGCGATTGCTTGGGTATGTCGCTGCGGCTGCGTTTACGGTGGTACAACCTGGTTGGCGGGCGACTTGGAGTCGAGCTTTTATTTGTTTGTTGGCATCGGTCGCGATCATCACACTACAGGCGGCGGACATACTGTTTGCCCCCAATGATTCGCAGCGAATCATGTTGGCAATCGTTTCGCCAGCTTTTGCACTGACCCTGTTTGTGTTCCGAATCGCTCCGACAACGCGTCTGCTGCATCGACGGGCTTCGGGCTGGATAACCAGTTTATCTGCGGGAACTGTGCCGCTGCTGGATGCGGCTCGTAATTTGACGCTGGGGGTGATTACCCTGGGCACTGGGTTCTGCGTGACGCTGATATTGTCCGATGCGGATCCGCGCACGGCACGACTGACTGTGGTCGCGGTGATTTTAGGCATGCTGTCGCTATATGAGCTAAGCGAGTTAACCGGACGTTCGGGGTTGCGTTACCTGGCGGTCGCAACGGGCCTATTGGTGGTGGGGCTCCTGGCATCGATTGTGCCGAGTGACAGTCCGTTTCCTTTGTTACACGCAACGATGCAGTGGTTTGTTGCCACGGTGTTTCTGACAGGATTCATGGCCCTTGTGCTTCCCAGATTATTTGGGGCTCGCCTGCTGCTGGACTGGCACGCTCCGCTGGCTTTCGGGACACGCGTCACGTTGCTCGTATGCTGTCTGACTTTGGTGATCATGCTGGGGCTGGAATTCCAGGAAGACCACAGCCCACGACTCGCACAGCTTCCCGGAGTGCTGATCATCGGCGTCGGATTTTTACTGGGAATCCAAAGCCTCATTCTAGCCGCCATTGCCGTAATGACGGGGCCTGGATTTCGGCTGGCGGAAACGTTGCAACCGCTACCTTGGCAACGCCGTGCTTTGATTTATGCCTCTCAGGGATTAGCCCTGGTCACGTGGTTGCATTTTCACTTGTGCAACTACGGACTGTTCTTTGCGGCACTATCGGTTTATTGGCCATTTGTGGTTTTGCTGTTAGCGTTTATCGGCGTGGGCCTGACCCAATGGGCCAGCAGACGCGAGGATTCATTGCTGGCGGACACCTTGGCACCCACCGCTTTGTACCTGCCGTTGGTCCCCGCAATCGGATTTTGGATATCAGGTCAATCCATCCGTGGCGGAGACTGGTTCATTACGGGCAGCAACGTCCCCTACGTCGCGTTGTTGATGGTTGCCACGGGATACTACGTCTTCTTGTGCTGCTTATGGAGACGGGCGATGCCAAAAATCGGAGCGATTTTACTGGGCAATGCCTCCCTATGGGTGATTCTGGCCCAACGGGAGGATTGGTCGTTTTGGCTTCATCCCCAGGCCTGGTTGATTCCGCCAGCGGTGTGTGTGTTAGTCGTAACGCATCTGAACCGGCGACGGATAGGGCCGCAATCAACGGCCGCTGTCCGTTATGCAGCGACCTTGTTGATTTACGTCGCCAGTACTGCGGATATGTTTGTTCAGCAAGTTGGCACGTCGCTTAGCGGCCCCATGATCCTGATCGGATTATCGCTGGCGGGCGTATTAACCGGGATCGTGCTGCGGATTCGCCCCTTTTTGTATTTGGGGGCCGGATTTGTCCTGCTGGGCGTGCTTAGCATGGTGTGGCATGCCCAGGTTGCGATTGACGCGGTGTGGCCGTGGTGGGTGTTCGGCATAGGAAGCGGGATTGGCCTGCTGGTTGGCTTGATGTGGCTGGAAAAAAACCGCCCGAAGCTTCAACGCTATACCGCCGAACTTGCACGCTGGGAAGGCTGAGCAACCCTCTGGCTGTTTCGACCGGAGGAGTCTTCTACTGGTGGAGGTCGAAAATACCAATCGCCCGTCAGTCAACGTCGACTGTGTTAACAACCTGAAACCCTTCCGCGACCGAACGCACCGTCTCCTGAGCCAACTGTTTGTGGTAGAAACAGCAGACACGTCCAGTGATGTGCAAGCTACCCGCATCAGAATCAATCTGCAAAAACCGAAGCTCTCCGATCGGGCTATTCTGAAGCAGTTGCCGTGCAACGACAACGGTTTCTTCAAGGCGGTCGATCGTGGATACCATGAAACACTCCCTTGGATGGTCCGGAATGCCGCCGCAACAATCACAGACTGCGGCTATCATTCGCCATGGAAAGATACTTAGAAAGCACCGCAAATCAACGCCCTGTTGATTCGCGAGCCTCACTTAGGACAACGCCTATACGTTATGATTTACATCGTTTCCTGTCAAATTGCCCATTTTATTATTTGGCTCATTTCGGCAATTAATCGCAAGCGTCTTTCAACCGCCGCTTGCGGTCCTAGCCGGCGTGCAGGTCGACGCAAAACAAACCGTCGCGAAGCCGAAATATCACGACCCCTCCCGCCGCAGCGGGGGTGCTGCAATCCAGTGTACTGGTCCTGATCGCCTCGCGTTGCCAAATTCGTTCTGCTTCCGCTAAATCCGAGCCTTCGCCATCGGTGGTGGTTAAATCAAGTTCCTTTCGTAGTAATTGGGCTTCGACCAACCGACCGTCGGCAGTCATTTTGGCGTCATATATCAACCGAAAATTGCTTGCCATCGCGTCTACAACGACGACCCCCTGCCAGGCGAACAGCACCTGATCGCCGACCACGATTGGGGAGGTATAGCGAGGGCTAGAAACAGGCAGCAACTCCTGCCAGATCGCTTTCCCTGTCTGCAAATCGACTTTCGACAACCGTCGATCCCCTTGAACGAAAACTGCGCCGTGGGCTACCGCTGGAGTGCAGCCCTGATCGGCGGCACGCTGGAATCGCCAGTCCACAACGGGAGTTTCTTGCCACTGGGTAGGATTCAAACGATAAGCGGTCAAGCCAGATTTACGGGAAGACCCGAAGGTCAGCAACTGCTGGTCAATGACAACCGGCGAGGATTGCCCCGTACCCGAATCAAGCTGCCATAGCAACTGACCATCGGACAGGCGTCTAGCAACCGTCTTACCACCTCTCGTGTTAGCAATCACCGCAGTACCGGCAATGGTCTGCCACAACACGGGACTGGCATGCGATGCGTAGTCGTGATTGGCGTCTCCCTGCCACAGCAATGCACCATCGGCTAAATTTAAGGCAAATACGGGGCCGCACGCAACGACTGCGGTCTGCCCGTCGCTGACAAACGAACTGGAAAAGTGTTCGTCGCGGAATTCGCCGGGCAATGTCACCGACCACAACAGCTTTCCACTGTGCTTGTCCCAGCAGCAAGCAAGCCGACCGGGAGCCAATACAAGGACGTGATCCCCAACAACACAGGGGGTCCCAGAATGAGTAAACCGCGTGTACGCACTATCCTGTGTGTGCTCCCACAGCAGTTTCCCGGTGTCCAGGTCAAGACAAAGCATTCTTTGGTCAAAACGAAATGCCCGCGCGCGTTGCTCGTTTTCAATACGTCGATTGATTTCGTATTGCTCGAACTCTTCGTCGCTCATTGTCCGTTTCTCCGGAGCCAAATAGGGGTACTGGGGTGGCCCCAGTTCCACCGCATCATTCCGCGTTTTGGAGTGGACAAAGACGAACACGCGATGGTCATCGATAACCGGCGAGCCCCAGCCTCCCGAGTTTCCGCCTTGAATATCCTTGACAACCCAGCGCGCCGTTAACCCCTGCTGCGGCAGGCTGGCGAGCAATGGACCCGCAGGTGCGAAGCCGTCACGATTCGGTCCACGCCACTGGGGCCACTGTGCAACAGTCGGGGACGCGAAGATGCCGCTGCCCAAGACGATGAGTGAAGCGGTGCGAAAAAAAATAGGAAACATGGTCTTAGATCCGATTCTCAAGGCAAGTGAGGCTGAGGAAAAAACGTTTTTCCGGACTGGAGGAAAGCACGGTTTCAGGCTACCGCCGGAGACAAATTTACATCACCCGGCTCCCGACGCAGCAGGAACAGACGGGAAAGGCCCAGTAGCGGACCGTTGCGGCGGTCCCCGCCACCATCCCCTTCGCAGCCTATTGAAAAAAGGCCTGACCTTGGAAGAAGGGCATGCGGAGTCTTTGCCCCCTTCTCAAGAGGCAGCTAAGGAGTCGTTTCGCTCATTTCCATTTCCATTTCCATCATCGCGTCATAATTGTCGACACCATCAGCGCTCGTCGCGCCCGGGATCGCACCGCTGAACATATTCTGCGCTCCATCCAGAGTGGAAAAGATTGGCAATAGTTTCAGTGTCGCATCGGCAATAAAACGATCGATACCGGCATGAAACGACTGACGATCGTCGGCTCCCTGAAGCGGCAGCGTCAATTCCTCGATCGTGTCAATGAACTCCGCAAGATTGTTGCTGAAATCGGGCGATAAATATTCCTGAAGCGAGCCCACTGCAGGCAGCGAGTCTTCCTGGTCTTCTGCGACAATTAGCATGCCCGCTGGCACCCACCTTCCTTCCACGAATCGCAGTTCCACCTGATCGTTCGCGGTTGCCTGGGGTTGAAAGGTCGCGGTAACGGTGGCTGAATTCGCATCTTGCTTTTTAACTTCTACGTTGGGCGACAATCCTAATCCGGACATCGACCACAGATAGTGCAAGTGTCCGGCCATGAGATCGCTGCGCGAATGAAGCAGTTCTTCAAGGTCTGCTTGCTCAAGGCTTCCCAGCGACATTGTTTCTGGTTCACTAATGGCTTGCAAGATTCCCAAAATGGCTCGAAAAACCGACCTAGCGGTGCTTTCATCGCTGCTGACCAGCATCGCTACGGTCGGGTGTTCAAAAATCCAGCGTTCCCGCCCGACCAGCATCCTGGTGATGCCATCCAAACGCTGCATGTTCTGGTCCCACAGGGTGCCATCTTGCTGCGCGTAAAATTGCTGGATTTGCTGCTTGAAAAGTTGTCGCTGCCCAGGCGGCAGGATTTCCCATGCTGCCTTAAGGTGTCCATGGGTTGCTTGCGTCAGAAGGTACCGCATTGTGTCGGCGGGTCCCTGCGAATCGGAAAATTCAACGAATGCGGGTGCCTTCACGTCGCCGGCACCAATGGTCTCGCTGGCAGCGGCTTGATCCTGCGCGACTTGGCCCCGAAGTTGCTGAACGAATTCACTTTTGTCGGTCACCTTTTTCTCCGCCAAATCCAGCACACGCAAGCGACTTTCGGCTCGCAGGTTCATTAGTTCCACCGAACGCAGGCGTCCATCGGGTAGCTTAAAAACCGCTTTTTCTTCCCACATACCCGCGAATTCGGCAACCATGGTCTTGGTACCAGTCACGTCGGTCCATTCTTCCGCCGACAGCAAGGTGGTCATGATTGACACGACAAGAAATGGCCAAGCCACCAAGCAGGGTTTGCAAATGCGAAGTCGAATCATATTGATCTCTTTCTAACTTCGTGCCCACGACGCGCCATCGGATCATAGGAACGGTCCGACCACCGCAGATTCGTTCCAGCGTTTAGCATATCAAACAAAATATCCAAAAACTGCAAACCAACCAAATTTATTGGGGTTGTTTTGGGGATGCGTCCCTAGCGATCGTTAAACGATCCGTTGCAACAGGGGTAAACCAGTCCGCGGTTGATTAGTGACGTGCAAACAAGCTTGATGGTGGATCGGGAGCGGAATCAGCGACAAACCGATTGTTGCCGGTCGGCTCTTTTCCCATGCTGTGCAAGGTCTGCTGAAAGAACTGTTTTCCCATTGGATCGCACTGCGCCAATAGCGAGTTGACTTCGTCGGGTTCGTCGAACTCCGTTAACGTCGTGATTTGGCTGCCACCAAGCGACAACAGCATGATCCGACGGCCACAACGAACCAGCATCGCGGTTTGCCGTGGGCCTAGAGCAGCACGCCCCAGAATCTGGAAGGACTCCTTAGGCAATTGTCCGGCACCCGTGGCCCCGGATCTCTTGGCCAGGAAGGCCAATCCCCCGAACAGGGCAAGCACGATTGCTAACGACCCGCCTACGGTCGCCAGCGGAAAGACCTGTCGTCCGCCGCCCGATGATTCTGCCTCACCATCACGCGAACGAAACCGCGTGGGGGGAGAAAACGCATCAGTGGTCTGAGCCTCGTCAAACCGATCGTCCAAGCCAAAACGTGGAGCGTTTCCACCTGAACTGGTGGACGGGGGTGGTCCGTCGGTAGCGTCCAAGACGACAGGTTGCTGATCGACGTGGCTCGGCGAAGACAAGACGTTTTGCGCAAAAACGCGATGGAGGCCAGCATCCCCGAGACCAAGGCAGGTTACGGTGACCAGCAGCAAGCCATCCAGGCGAAGAAACTTGTTCACGCCGTGTTCCCCAGCAGCTCGGTGACTCGGACGCAAAAATTTTCGTTCATCACCAGCACCTCACCGCGAGCGATCAGTCGTCCGTTGACAAAAATGTCAACGGGATCACCCGCCAGCTTATCCAACGCCACGACTGCGCCGCCGCGCAGACGCAACACGTCTTCCAACCGCATACGGGTACGTCCCAATTCGATCCTGAGATCCAATTCAACGTCGCTCAACAGAGCCATTGGATGCACCGTTTGGTCATCCCCCGCAGCTTGTAAGTCGTCAAGCTGAAAAGGTTCGGCAGCCGTCGAGTCACCGGCCGCCTGATCGACACCCCGCTGGGCCTCGTTCAATAAATTTTCGATATCGCCCGCCGAAACCTGGGGACTTTCTTCTGCCGGTTGCGCAGGGGGCTGGGTGGAATCTTCACTGGTAGGCTGATTCACGACTCCATCCTTTACGAGCATTATTCCTTAGAGAGCTGATACTCATGAAAGCCGACCGAGAGCAAAAGGTCTTCCTCCAACAGATGGTTTACTGTCGTCAAAATCCGGCGTTGAAGCAATCCCAATTGATTCTCGTCCAACTCGGTCAGATCGGACATTCGAATTTTCATTCGAATATTGTGACGGATCCGGCCCTCTTTGGTATCAAACTCCGCTGACAAACGGTCGTAATCTTTTTTTCTAACCAGCCCAAATAGCCTTAACTCAACCCGATATCGGTCATCACTATCCAACGGGCTGAATGTCTCGCCAAACATCCCAAATAGAAATTCCTTTGCCTCGTTTTCCGCGGAGTTGTCTGATTTCTGATCGGCTTGCCCGCTCTGAACCGATTGAATCAAACGCGCTTCGGCGAGGGCACTGACCTCCTCTGCCGATGGCACCAGAAAAAAGAATAATGCCGTCTCCAACACGACCACCATCGACACAAACCCCACAATGACCGTCTTGCCGTTGACCAACGATCTTTTGGAAAGTTCCTCGTTGACGGTTTCGTCTTTTTTCGCTGCGTCAGCCATTATTGCGTCTTCCCTTCATTCGGACTTTTCAAGGTACGTTGGGCGCGTTCTCGCTGGGTGCCTTGCAAATCGCTAACAGTTTCGTCCAGCAAGAAGACCTCGACCCGAGGATTGGACTGGCGTTGATCGGTTCGGCTGCCAGAGGACATGGGTTCGCCCGCTCCGGCGGACGTTAGGCGGAATCGTTCCGCTTCCAGTCCATGGTGTTCCATAAGGTACTGCATCACGACACGGGCTCGCGTGTAGGACAGATCCATGGTTTCCTTCGTGTTACTGGTCCGCAGTGCCGTCTCCGGGGACGTGTGGCCGCGGACTTCGATCTTCTGAGGTTTACCACGCAGTTGCTCGGCAACCGAATCCAGCACGCGCCGTGAATCAGCTTGCAACAACTCGCTTCCCATTTCAAAAAAGACCACGGATCCGATCGCGGTTTGCTTTCCGGGTCGGATGATTCGAACCATTGGCTTTTCACCTTTGGGAGCGGGATCGGGCACACCGCCGCGCGCTGTGTCTTCTTTCTTGGCACGGCCTGTCGTCGCCAACACGGAATAGGCTGTGTTCCGCGGGCGTTCCTCGCCCGGTGTCAGGCTTTCCATCGACTGGTTGTATCCGAATTGACGTCGCATTGATTCGACCAAGGCCTGGTACTTCTCCTCTTCCTTGATTTCGCTAAGCGAGACCAACATGATGAAAAACGTCAGCAACAGCGACATCATGTCGCCGAAGGTAACGACCCATTCGGGGATTCCGGCTGGCGGATCTTCTTCGATCTCCATGGGTTACTCCACCGATCGTTGTTGAGGTGGTAGGAACGTTTGCAGTTTTTGCGAAATCGCTCGGGGGCTTTCACCCGACTGAATCGCCAGGACTCCGCGGATCGCGATCTCCATGCCGATCAATTCTTTCTTGCTGATCAGGCCCAACTTCTCCGCGAACGGTGAGAAAACAACATTCGCGACGATCGCTCCGTACAGTGTGGTAATCAATGCTACAGCCATCCCCGCACCAATCCCCGATGGGTCGCTCATATCGCTTAACATCATGATCAGCCCCATCAGTGTGCCGATCATCCCGTAGGCGGGGGCGAAACGACCTAATTGATCCATTACACTTTTTCCTTCGCGGTGGCGCGTGCTGATCGCGCCAACCTCGGTCCGCAGCACCTCTTCCACCATTTCGGGCGTGCTGCCATCAACGGCCATTTGAATACCTGATCGGACCAGCGGATTTTGAATCTCCGCGACCTGCGATTCCAACGCCAACAAGCCATCACGTCGCGCAGTTTCCGCCAACCCCACAATCTGCTTGATCAGCTCGGCCACGTCTTCGTTTTTGTTCAACAGGACTTTCAGCATGACCTTGGGGACGCCTAGCATGCTTTTCAATGGAAAGCAAATCATCGCCGCCGCGATCGCACCGCCGACCACCACCATCATGGAAGGGATGTCAATGAACGCTGTCATGGGAGCGCTGCCCATCAGCATTGAACCAACAATTAGGCCTATGGCCAGCAGCAATCCCACCAGGGAGGCAATATCCATCGGAAATACTCTAGCTGTTGCGAGAAATTACTCGGCACGTTGTTGAGGATGCGGCAGCATGACCTTGAGTTGCTGGTAACGCACCGCGCGATCGACGACTTCGTCCATTGACTCGGAGACGACCAAACGCTCGCCGGTCGTCAGCGTGATGAACGTGTCAGGACGTGATTCGACATAGCGAATCAGGTCCGCATTCAAAACAAACGGCTCACCGTCCAGCCGTGATAGTTTGATCATCGCGAACTCCTGCGGCGATTGTGTTCACACCGATCGGTGC
>SLFV01000486.1 GCA_007124075.1 Roseimaritima sp. | reverse complement strand
CTGATTGCAACGTCCGTACCGGCGTTCCTCTGCCTCGCAGCGGGTGCATTTGGCAACTAGCCCCCTTAAAAAACTTGTTCCTATAATAGACTGAGACGGAACGATGCAGCTAACGTTAATTCTCTGTCCCGCGATTGCACCAGTCTTGCGCGGGTGACGCGGCACGCAGGCTGGTGTTGGAGACGAATAGAGTCGTATGACAGAAGCAACACTCCCGGGTACACGACCGGATGAGCTGGTAAATTTGTTTGGTCCACGTGACCAAAACCTGCGTGTTCTGCGAAGGATCTTTGATGTTGCAATCACGCACCGCGATGGCAGGATTCGGATTTCTGGAAAAGCGGCGGAGGTGAAGGAGGCGACGCGTGTTTTGGAGGAAATGCGGTTTGTGGTTCAGCGACAAGGCATGTTGTCCATTGAGGATGTCGAGGCGATTGCCGGTGGTGAAGAACGAAGCGACGTCGTTGTCTCTGACGTGATTGGGGAGACACGCGCCAAACGCGGAACACGAAAATCGCAACAATCGTTCAGGAACCTCGACGTTCGCGCATCGGGGCGTAGCGTGAGACCGCGAACCGAGGGGCAAACAGCGTATGTCGATGCCATTCGGAACCATAATTTAACCTTCTGTGTCGGGCCAGCGGGTACCGGAAAGACATTTTTGGCCGTGGCGATGGCGGTCGAAGCGCTTAAAAGCCAAAGCGTTCGCAAAATCGTGCTTGTTCGGCCGGCGGTTGAGGCGGGGGAAAGCTTAGGCTTTTTACCTGGGGATTTGAGGGCGAAGCTAAACCCCTACCTACGCCCGTTACTGGATGCATTGGGGGACATGATCGATTACGATCAAACACGAAATTTAATGGAACTAGACATCATTGAGGTCATTCCACTAGCGTACATGCGCGGCAGAACCCTCAATGATGCCTTTATTATCCTGGATGAAGCCCAAAATACGACGGTTGCCCAAATGAAGATGTTCCTGACTCGTATGGGAGAACGCAGTCGGATGGTTGTTTCCGGCGATGTAACCCAACTGGACTTACCACGAGGCGTTGCCAGCGGGTTATCCGATGCGATCGAGCGTTTAGGCCCCATCCAACAGGTCGCAAAGATTTGGTTAAAATCAAGTGACATCGTGCGACATGCACTGGTTCAAAAAATCGTTTTGGCATACGAGGACCGATAGAACAGCAAAGTATTTCCCATCATCGATACTGCTGCTCCACCGCCATGAACGGCAATCCCCAACGAAGAACGCGTTCCGAGCGTGCTCAAACACTTGGTACCCAACCACGACGATTCAGCGCGTGGATGCAACAGGTACGAGAGGCGAGTGTGCTGCTACGTTTGGAGATTGCAGCGGCTGCGATGCTGATCATGCTTGTGGCTTGCCAGACCTGGCAGCCTCGGTTTACCTACCGAATTGGTGATATTCCGTATCGGGATATTGTCGCCCGAATTGATTTCGAGGTTGTTGACGTTGTCGGCACGCAACTGGCACAAGCCCGTCGGCGGTCGGAAGTTGTAGTCCTATATCGCAACGATACCCGGCTTTTGGACCAGCTTCGCGAACGTCTGAAAAACGATTTGTTCGTGATCCTGGATGCTTCATCGTTTGAGCAGATGACCAACGATCAGCAGGCCTTATTCGCTATTTTTTGGACTGGGGATGAAACGGTTGATTCGCAGTCAACACCTGCGGCCGAATTTTCTGCGTTAAAGTCGACCCTGGCTCAGGATACGTCGTTAACAAGTTTGGACAATGCCGTCAAAATTTCGTTGTCAGATGTTTACCGGTACGGCTTATTGCAATCGGCGCTGCACGACATCGAACAGGGTAACCAGCGCATCATTGCGGTCTACCCGACTGGCAGGATCGATGAGTCCGAACAGGTGGAAGTCAGCGCTGTGCGAATCACGGCGGTCCGCAAACAGGTGCAAACACTACTGGCCGATCAATTTCGTTCGCGATTTCAAGACGAACCCTACGAACAAGCCGCGAGGATGGTCAGCCAATGGCTTGGTGAGCGTCTGCCCGAAACCCTTAGCTACGATGACGCGGCGAGCGAGCGGATACGTGCCGACGCGGTTCGAGACGTTGGCGAAATCACCACCAAGTATCGCCAAGGAATCACCGGTATCGCGACCACCGGCCAATCGCTTGACGCGGCGAAACTGGAACTGCTGCAGCAGGAGTGGAACCAAATTTCGTCGGATATGGGTTGGCTAGATCGTATCCTGCGAGTCTTTGCTTACTGCGGCATGATCACTGCCCTCTTTTTGTTGGGAGGGTTTTATCTGTACTTTGTCGATGACCGCCGCCTACTGGGCGATCCGATTCGATTATCCTTACTGCTGGCGCTGGTCACGCTAACGGTATCGATTTGCTACTGGACCTCCCGTCAACAGTGGCAGGGATACATGATCCCGTTAGTCCTTTGCGCGGTTATTGCGACGGTGGTTTACGGACGTCAGTTTTCGTTGTTACTAATGGCTTGCATCTGTTTGGCGGTGACGTTGTTTGTCGGTGGCGATTTAGCTGGTTTGGTCGCATTAGGGGCCGCAAGCACAAGTTGTATTTTGCTATTGGGACGTTTGCGAAATCGAACCCAACTGCTGTACGTGGGTCTTGGCTCAGCCTTCGTGGTGGCAGCGACGGTCATTGGTGTTGGCATCGTAACGTCGGAAGTCATTTCGCCACCGGGCAATGGAGCGTCAGCCGAGTCTACCTCGCGTCCTTCCTACTTGTGGTTGCTGCTGGGGCATCTGGCTGGACAGGCCGTCTGGCTGGGTGGCTGCGTCGTTTTTTCGTGCCTTACGATGACCGGGTTATTACCCCATGTGGAGCGTTTGTTCGGGGTGCAAACCGACCTGAGCCTGTTGGAACTAAGCGATCCATCGCAACCGTTGCTCCGGCAACTGGCGCAGCGGGCACCGGGGACATACAACCACTCCATCAATGTTGCTTCTATCGGTGAAGCGGCAGCGAATGAAATCGGTGCCAACGGCCTGTTAGTGCGGGTGGGTGCGTACTTCCATGACATCGGCAAAATGTTCAAGCCGAAGTATTTCATTGAAAATCAGGGACAAGAACCGAACCAGCATGATGCATTGCAACCCGCGATGAGTACGTTGGTAATCATCGCGCACGTCAAAGACGGAGCCGACTTGGCCCGGACCCACCACCTTCCCGAATCGATCATCGATTTTATCCAGCAGCACCACGGAACGACTTTGGTAGAGTATTTCTATCGCGAGGCTGCCAAGCGGAGTGAGGAGGACCCCAACGGCGAAGAAGTCAGTGATAAAGACTTTCGTTACCCTGGCCCCAAGCCACAGACCTTGGAGGCGGCGGTCATGATGCTGGCCGATACCGTGGAAAGCGCCAGCCGAACCCTGGTCGATCCCACGCCCGCGCGAATCAAAAGTCTGGTGGATGCGATTGCGATGAAAAAACTATCCGATGGACAGTTTGATGAGTGTGGATTAACGCTTCAGCAGCTAGATAAAATCAAACAAAACATGGTGAAATCATTGACGGCGATCTATCACGCACGTGTCAAATATCCGGGCCAACAATCGGCTTGATCGATCGTATTGACGCACTGAAGGGTAGTGGATTGTCCACGACAGAATTCGAAATCGAAATCAACGACGCAATGCGTCTGTCAAACGCATTGCATGCGAGAATCAAAACGGCCATCCGTTTGGCGGCAGGTGAGCGTCGGTGTCACCGTGGGCAGATGGGCGTTGCGATTGTCGATGATCAATCGATTCACGAAATCAACCAACGCCATTTAGGCCACGATTATCCGACCGACGTGATCAGTTTTGGTTACACGCTACAACCGCCCTTGGTGGAAGGCGAAATGGTCGTCAGCCTGGAAACCGCACGCAAGCAAGCCGATCAATTGGGTTGGTCGGTGGAATCAGAACTGCTGCTGTATATCGTCCACGGAGCTTTGCACATATGCGGGATGGATGATCTGCAACAAGAGCAACGCCTGGCGATGCGACACACGGAACTGCGTGTGATGTCCCAACTGGGAATCAACGAGTTTGTTCGCTACCATCCCGATTATCAGGCAACCACGCTGGACGAAGAGGACCGTCATTAATGTCCATGTTGACGATCTTGTCGATCCTCGGGTTCATTACCGGTGCGATCGGAGGCATGGGCGTCGAACTGCTGGAACGTTTTGCAGGCCGTTCTCTGCAAGCCTACTGCCGCTTGAAAAGAAGACGCGATCGTTTCGGCGCAATTCTCGACGGTTCGGAAGACGCTCGACACGCCTCGCAATATCTGCGCGTGATTGGCACCGTCACGTTTCTGATCTGTGGTACCGCCACCTTAGTGCAACGCAATGGAACCGTCGTAACGACTCCGCTGATCGGCTGGTGGATCGTGGCGGTGTCATTGATCATGCTGACCCACCGCTGGCTACCCTCAGCGGTGACCCGTTTCGCGTCCTCCCCTGTCTTGTTCCACACCTGGCACTTTTGGCGCGCGCTGTCTTCGCTGATGCACCCTTTTGCCACCGTCGATTCGGTGCTGTCGGTCATTTCTCGGCGGCTTGCGGGAAAGCAGGAAAGCGAATTCGAAGAAGAGGAACAACTGGAGGATGAAATCCGCACCATGGTCGCTGCGGGGACTCGCGAAGGATACTTCGGTCCCGGAGTAGGCGAAATGATTCAAGGAGTCATGGATTTGGACGACGATACGGTCGCACACATCATGACGCCCCGTAGCGAAGTTGACGCGATCGAAATCAACACTCCGTGGGATGAATTACTGCGGCACATCGGGCAGTGCAATCGCACTCGGATGCCCGTTTATGAGGGAACATTGGACCAAATTG
>SLFV01000331.1 GCA_007124075.1 Roseimaritima sp. | reverse complement strand
GTGCTTCGCTGGAAATGCCCCGATCCAATGCGCCATAGAATTGATCAATCGCAAATTTCCACGCATTCAACAACGCGGTCTTGTCTTGCGGGCTGCCTGGTGGGACACGTTTTCCACTGAATCGTGGCAATTCGATTCCGGCTTTGTCGGCCAGCAGCCGTAATGCCTCCCCAAAACCAATCCCATCGCGAGCCTGCACGAACGCAAACACATCCCCGCCACGATCACACGGCCAGCATTTCCACGTTTGCCGCACTGGATTGACTTGAAAGGACGGCCGGGTGTCGGCATGAAACGGGCATAGCCCGACAAAGTTCCGACCTTGAGGACGCAATTGAACCGTCTGGCCGATGACATCAACAATGTCAACCGCCGAACGAACTTGCTCTTTAATAGCGAAGTCCGAGGGTAAAGCCACCAACGACTCCTGTGAGGGCATCCGGCCACGGGAAAGACTCCCCGGTCGATCAACCTGGAATGCACTTGCTTCGGGCATTTAGGCAATTTCCGACCGAGACCACAACTCCTTAAGCGTATCGCGGAAGCGCCGGGCAAGCAATTCAGATTTGCCATCCCCCTTGCCGCTGTTCACGATTGCTTTGTGATCCAAGCGGGATTGTGCAAAATTTGGGTGGCCGGTCAAGATCAATTTTGCGATCGTCCGCGAATTGGGAAATTTCTAAATTTACGGGCATTCAAACCCCTTAGGAGCCTGTTAGGGTTTCATGATTTCCATTTCGGAACTTTTCTACGACACAAGCGTACGCCGTAAGCTATCCGGTCAATCGCGTTAGGGTGATCGTTATCAGTAAGCGTGAAGGCTGCACATCCTTCAGCTCCTACACCAGCTTTGTGGCACACACCGAGGTGACGCGTCTTTTAAGCAACCTGGGGCATCAAGGTAGACTTGCTCTTGCGGCCATTCGTCTCGTTGTTTTTCTACCCTCGAAACGATGATCGGATGGCTTAATGGCTTGCCAGCGATTAATAACCTACGGCAGACAAAGACCCCGGCACCGTCAATACTAGCGTTGTTCCGGCGTTTTATACCACCCTAACGTGAAGGACTGACGAACCACTGGCGTGCTCCGGAAAAAGGTCGGTGAATGTTTCGTCGATGATAATCGGATCTTCGGAGCCATTTCTGGTGCGACTCGTGCAATAGAAACGATCGACGAATCTTTGGACATGAGAGCCGCGCCCTGAGAAACCTTCCGTGCTCCCGCAGCCTGCTGGACAAAATTACGCGGTGGGCGGGGCAGACCTATCACCACTCGGCAAGTCTGCTATGTCAAGGTGCGTGTTGGTGCACGCCAAACCCCTCAGCTTCCACGGCGTCAGCGGCTTGATGGTGACCAGCTCCGCTCGGCGTGAGGAATTGCGCAGCCAGGAATCATCGCGAAGCCTGGTTCTTCCTGATCGCAGGCTGTTTCGATTTGCGCAAACGTAACGGATATTCCGGCAGGATCATCCTAGCCCACCAAGGAGAATTCACATTCGCTGCTGCCGACATCTTTCGGGCAAGCTAACCTTCCAAGAGGCATATGGCGTCGACTGCTGCAGTGGTTGACATCCTGCTTCGCCCCATGGTCCGTGCATCTGGTCAGCCGGGAACGTTGCCGGATGACATGGGGATCCGTCGCGATCAAGCGAAGAAGAAACAGCGGTGCATTGCCCGCCCATGCCCCACAATGCTCCATTCGCGTTTACTTTCCACCTCGAAGTGCATCGATCATGTCCGACAGCCAGACTCCCTTGCCTTGGAGGCACGTTGCCAGAATGCTCCTGAGGTTCGCCCCGATTTGGTGCGGGGCAGCCATTCTGTTTTGCGGATTGGGGCTCGCGTACGGCTTCGTGAAACGCAGTTATTGGTCCGCAAGTCAGCCATTGGTGCTGCGGGACGAAGCGACCGGGTCGGTAGAGCGACTGGGACGTTTCGACAGCCAAACTCAGTTGAAGGCTGCGCAAGAAACGATTCTCGAGATGGCTCGCAACCAAGAGGTGGTTCGCTCTGCATTGCTTGCCATCGGTCCTCCGAGCGACGCGAAGGAGGGGCCTTGGCCGTCCAGCGAAGACATCGAAGTAATCGCGAAAAAACGGATTAACGTTCGTGCTCCGCAGGGAGGAGAATTTGGTAGCAGCGAAGTCATTTATTTACAGGTGGAAGCTAACAGCCGTGATCGGGCTGAAGCTTTTTGCCGGGCGCTTTATGATAGCCTGACCGAACGGCTTCGCAACGTTCGCCAAGTACGTGCTGACAGCATCCTAAAAGAACTGTCACAAGCTCGTGAGTTGGCAAAACGAAATCTAGACGAGGCCAATGCAAGTTTGAAACAAGTTGAAAACGCTTTCGGAAGTGAATTGGGTGATTTGCGCAACCTGGCCGAAGCGAACAGTGACTTTTCCAATCGTCGTACTTTGGACGATACGCAACGGGAACTGCAGACGGCGGAATTGGAACTGGAAAGCCTGGAGTCCTTGCATACACTGTTGCTCGCTGGCCGCAAAGATCCGACGAAATTACTGGTATCCGGAGGCGACTTATTGAGCAGTCAACCCAGTTTGTTGCGTCTGAAAGATGGCATGATTGCGTCGCAGTTAGAAACTTCGCAGCTCTCCGGTCGTTACACACCCGACCACCCTCGACTGCGGGCCGCTGTTGCAACGGAACGTGAAATTTTGCGGCAGATACGGATAGAAGCGGCTGCCGTTGCCGATGCAATGCGGCCTTCATTGCAAATCAAACGCGAGCGTGTAGCCAGACTGCAAGTAAAGCAGGCACAGCTTGTCCAGCGATTGGAACGTGTCGCGCTGGCGCGAACGGATTATGCGTCGCTGGCTGCGGATGTCAGACACCGTACGAAACTGCTTGAGGAGGCCGACCGGGTTCTGGCAGAGGCAAAAGCGAGTATGGCAGCGGCTCAATCGGTAAACCTATTGGCAGAATTGGGGCCACCGCTCGTTAGTGATCGTCCCGTAGGGCCTTCAACCAGCACGTTGACACTCGCATCGACCACGGCAGGTATTTTGTTTGGGTTGGGGACGGTCTTCCTAATTGCCCCAGGTCCCGAGCAGGCTCGACATGGGCGTCGGTGGTCTGACTTGGTGGCTGGACGTCGAGCCAGTGATTGGAATCCGAACATTGCCGGAACAAGCAATCCCGGTGGATTTGCGAGACGAGCCGCCGACCAGGGGATGTCTCCGGGGCCGTCAACATCGCGTCGGGCGGCTGACGCAACGTCTGTGACGGGCGAGCCCTCGTCGAGCATTTCGGTGTCCATCGATTCCTTGACACCGGAGGACAAGGATCGGGTGTCGGCGGTCGCTTCAACCGTTACGTCGGTGCCACAACACGAGAAATCGGTTGCAACGGAAACTGTTGGTTCAGATCCGACGGCTAATCAAGCCCCGATGATTAATGGCGCGCAGCCGCTTAATGAATCACAGCCGCTTGAAGAAGCACAGCCACTTGAAGACCAGCCGCTTGAAGAAGCACAGCCGCTTGAAGAAGCACAGCCGCTTGAAGAAGCACAGCCGGTTGAAGACCAGCCGCCGGTTGAGGGGCCCCGGATGCTTGCGGCCCCTGCCTACGAAGCAGCGGCGGCACGAGCCGACGAGCCAGGGGATGAGGCCGGAAACATGCTTGCCACCGATGCAATCAAACCGAATCCGCCACACGACGATCTACCAGACCGTTCAGTAACGGAACTGGAGTCGGAAGGGCTGGGGACTTCATTAGCTGAGGCCCCCGCGAAGCCAGGTGGCGATGCGGACGTAGATTTGATGCCAATCGATTCCGAACTATCCGTGGCGTCTGACGAATTCGGCGACGATGACACGACAGCCCTTGGCATGCTCGAAGCCGAAAGCGATGCATCGAGTCATCTGCCCAAGCCGTCCGAGAAAACCGCGACGCATTGGGACGCGGACGCCGGCGCATTGCGAGATGACAGTCAGGCTGATGGCGTTGTAGCCGATATTCATCAGGTTCCGATCGCGCCGTTCAAACCGCTCAATCACGCTCCTGAACCAGCGAAGAATCCTAGCGATAGACAGACGAATTTGTGCAAGCCCTCTGGCAGTGGATCGGCCGGAGAGTTTCCTGAGAATATGGTGCTGCCTCTGTTGGAAAAGACGGAAAATCAGATTCAACAACTGGGTTTTTGCGACCAGGAAACGGTCGAAGACCCCACGGAAACCATTTCGGCGAACGCTCCAGCGGCAAATGTCCGGCCTTCCACGCAAACGGTGACTGACGAAGCTGTCGATCAAACCATGGTCCTTGACCAATTGCCGATCAGCCAGCAATCACAAACCGTCCTTCCGAAACAACCCTCAGAACCCTTGGTATATCGCGATCCCGACCTGAACCAGGAGTCTTCACACGACCCTTTCGGTGAACTGCTGGAACCCCGGGAGAAAGCGACCGAGAGGGAGCAATCGCCCTCAGGCTTGGCGTCAAAACCGCGGCTTTCGGAAATCGTTTCGCCTGAAACTCACGATCCTTCCGAGCCAGAGGGATCGCTGCCCAAACAAAAAACAAACTGGCGAAGCTGGCTTGGCTGGGAGCGTGAAAAGGGCGGCACACCGCAGTTTCCCGGGGATCGGCGTCGAAAACCGCGATCCTAACCGCTCAGCCGACCCAATAACCTAACCCCAAGGAAGAATGCGTCAATCAAGCCGCACGTTGCACCGATTGCTGGGCTTGAAAGGATTCCAAAACCGCCTCTAGCTGCGCCAACTGTTCCACCAACGGTTGAGATAGATCGACGAAAATCCACCTCGCACCTCCAAATTCGCACCAGCCCGAGTGTTCGCCACCCATCCATTCCGTACGGATTCGGAATCCAGCTCTTCG
>SLFV01000224.1 GCA_007124075.1 Roseimaritima sp. | reverse complement strand
TGGCGGTTAGACGAGCGGCAGATGCGCAGCAGCGTCCGGCCCCGAAAAAGCCGAAGTTTTTTCCAAACGGTTTTTTAGCCAAAAATGTCCCAACAGTGTACCGGCGATCCAGCTTCGAGGGGACCAAGCGCAAGTTCCGGTCCTGTCGCTCCTAGCAGTTGCGCCGCAGTGAACAACAAATCACAAGGTTTTGATAGCTGGTTCCGATTCATTCCAAAGGATTGCAGGAAGCCACTCTGCGCTTACTTTCCGCTGAATTGTGCTTTTGGAGATCATTGCTGTGTGGCGATCGTTTTTTCTTGCCGTTGCTATCATGCTGATCATTCTAGGGGTCGAATGCCTGATGATTGACAGCGCGGCGGTCTATTCCGCAAGTGAGACCAATACGTCCAATTTTATTGACCCTTCGGGCGGCCCCTCACGTTCTACCAAGACCTGGAAACCAGCAGAATGGATGCCGTGGGCTTTGTTAAGCGCCGGGGCGGTCACGATCATCTATGCTGTCACCTTGCCCAAACGTTGGGGACACGCTGGTTAGGCGACCAGGCCTAGCAGACGATGAGGGTTGACGACGCCGGCAAGTCAATACCAGTCGTTGCCAGTTGGGCCCCGGTACTGGCCTGACGTGACACGCCGAACAGCGAGGGACGGCCCATCGCTCGCCCACGGTGCGGGTTGGGATCAATTCCCAGACTGAGGCCGAAAAGGCGATTGTAACGAAAACAACCGCTCAATAAGCTTCCATGTAATCGCAAACTGACCACGGCCGGCGGGTGGATTGGTTGGGCATGCCAAGCGGTCACGGAATCTCTTTTGAATTGGCTATGGGCCAGTGATTTTAGCGGCCTGCCCCCAGCGTCCCTCAAAGACAAACTCCGTCAACGGCCTGCGGGTGCGAGGAGTCGTTTCACTGCGTCGAGCCTCCGGCGACAACGAATCGATTTCCGCAGCATAGCCGATCGCTAGCGCGGTGACGGCTTGCGTCCCATCGGGAAGCTTATACTGCGACCTGATCCGGTCCGGCAAGATACCGGCCATTTGGTGGACCGCCAAACCGCGTGCGGTAGCCTGGACGCTCAGGTTGCCGCTAGCTAAACCTAGGTCATGCGCCGCCATTGCGTTGGGTTTGCCGTTAAGCGCGAAATGCAACGTCGTACAACCAATTGCCAAAACGGGCGCGGTTTTTGCCCACGCCTGATTGGCGTCGACCAGACAGCTTAACATCGCCTCCCACTGCGTTTGATTGGTCTTGGTCGCGACGAGGAATCGCCAAGGCTGTTCGTTGTAGGAAGATGCGGCCCAGCGAGCCGCTTCGAAGATTGCCTGTAAATCTGCGACGGGCACCGGTCGATCCGAAAACACGTAGGGGCTCCAACGACTTGCCAGAACCTCCATGATTGGATGATCAGGCTGGGCTATTTTGGGATGCGTCATCAATATCGTCTTGAAGTGAAGGTGAATATAAAAAGCGGCGGATGCATCGCTGGCGGCAGCGAACTCAACGTCCAGGACCATGGACTTCCCCGGGCATTGCTGCACAGTCCGATCGTTGAAAAACAACCGTCAACGTCGCCAGCGTAACACACCAGATCGGGCTGATCCACAAACCACCGGACAATGGCACCCTACCCTGTCCCCTGCGGCGCACCCTTTGCCGAATGCCCGGTGCGTGTTGATTTTTGCTATTCACCTGCGAGCCAATCAACCGCTAATCTCGCATCCTTAGGAATCAACAAAATCGTGCAGCCATTGCGCTTCGGCTCGTTCTCCTCTCGTAAGCCCAGTTCAAGCCGATTCACCATGTCTGCCAATCGATCTCCATCGTTTGTCTGGTTGCGAGGTTTTGCAGCCACCGGGGTTGTAATTCTACACGCCTGCGCGGCTTACCTCACGGTTCCGATGCCGGGATTGACTTGGGCGATCCAGGACCGGCCGTGTGCTGGGCTCAACACGTTATTTTGGTCGATCGAATTGTTCATCATGCCACTGTTCCTGATGATGGCAGGCTTCTTCGTCCTCCCGTTGATTCAAAAGCATCAAGTTTTCGGATTCCTGCGACACCGCGGAAAACGCCTGCTGTTACCGTTGATCGTTTTCAGCGTGATCTTGCTGCCGCTGGTTTTTTATACCTGGATGCTAGGCTGGCTTATCGAGGATCGGGTCACGGTCGCGGAGGTCAAACGCCTGAAGTTTGTCGCCGGACAGGACGAGCATCTGTGGGGGTTATCGCACCTGTGGTTTTTGCAGTACCTGTTCTTGTACTGTGTCGTCTTTGCGGCCGCGTATTCGTTTTGGCCGCGGCGTTGGCGATCCGCTACCCTGCGTGAAAAATTGCGGCGTCCGTCGCTCGTTGCGCTCGCTGCGATCAGCCTTGCGGTGCTGGCGGTGGCGCCTGAGGTTGTCTTTGGTTTCCAGCATGCGTTTTATCCGGTGCCAAGCAAATGGTTGTACAGCGGTTGTTTCTTCGCAGGCGGGATTTGGCTGTCGGTCTATGACCCGCAACTGCGGCAGGTCAATCGATTATGCTTCCGGCTATTGTTTGTCGGGGGACTTGCAGCTTGTGTGTCGCTGTTTGCGATGCGGCAGGCCTTAATAGAATCCGGTTTTCCGCTTGCCATGGGACTGATGCTGCTGGCCACGGTCGTCGCTGCGTGGAGTATCTCGCTGGGCCTTCACGGTTTGGCCCACCGCCTTCCGCAGCGGGTTCCCATGGCGGTGCAGTCCTTCGCAACTGCGTCGTTCTGGGTTTATCTTGTTCATCATCCGCTGGTAGGACTGTCGCACATCAGCGTCAAACAGCTAGCCCCCTCGGCACCCGCGTGGGTCAAATTACTGGTGGTTACAACCATCACGATTGCCGTCTGCCTAGCGAGTTTCCATGTGTTTGTCCGTCGGACTTGGCTGGGGCTTCTGTTGGGAGTTCCGCAGTCCCCGGGCAACGCATCCGCGGTAGCGACGCCTAGGGCATCGGATCAGCAGCCTGAGGGTGTCCCGCGGTTGCTGCGGTTTCCGGCGCGTAACCCATCCGCCAGGAAAGCCGCGTAAAGCCGCCAGTAATTGGTTTCGTCTTGCAGGGCTATTGGCTACTGCGTCGGGACAGAGACGTGCGTGACGAGGCGATCTCTGAACCGTACCGGCGGAAAACCGTGCTGGTCAGACGAGCGTCGCGTGCATTGTTCCCTCTGGTCCAGAGTGGCGGAGCAGCAATCGCAGGCAGAGGGAGAATTCTGATTCTACCGCGGGCCAATAAGGGAAACGTTTCCGCCCGATTCATGAAAACTTAAAATTGCTCTAGCCGTTTGCGAGAAAAGTCGATACTTCCATGCTGGAGAGTGTCGGGTTTTCCCGTACCCCGGGTTGACCCGGTCGCCCTCATTTTGCGTCCCGCTGCCGCCGCGTAGCTAACCCCGTTTACAGGGAGGGAGTGCAATGATCAGGCGATCGTGTCCAGGCGTCCTGCTTGGCTTCGCTATTGTTGCCGTTGTTTCGACTCGATCATCCTACTGTACCGCTCAGCAACCGCCACCACCACCCGGAGGCGTTGCCAGCGAAGGTCCTCCAGGTGTCATTCACCAAACTGGAATTGTCAACCTTCGCTTGGTTTTGGGTCGGTTAGAAATCGACCCCGCGAGGTACCGGAAGGGATCAAAACACGCCAAACACGACTTGCCTACTCCGCTTGAAGAATCGGTTTGCGTCGATTCAAAATTAGGCATCCCCTCGCTTCACTACACCTTTCAATCGCCGCATCATCACGCCGTTGTCGATATTGTTGATATCCAACGTTGTCATCTCTTCTCCGAACGCTCGGACCTTGGCGAACGGTTGCAATTGGTCCAGCCAATCGATGGCCCGCTGACGATCCAGGTCAGTTCCCCGCACGGCTCGATTACCATCTCCTCGCCCAGCCTGCTGCATCTGCAAGCCACCCACCGCACGCACTTTGACTCCCACTTGTCCCCACTGTGGAACTACTTGCTTCCCGGTCCTTCGATGGAACAGTTGGCTGCTTCGACGATGGAAAAAATGCTTTCCGCCTGCTTGGACAAACCGTCTGACTTTCCGACTCGCGATCAAGTTCTGGACTGCGTCCAACGGATGCGTTCAACACGTCGTGCCGAACGTCACCAAGCAGAGACTGAACTGTCGGGGTTGGGGTTGGGGGTTCTGGGGCACTTGCGCGAACTGGATTGGCGGCATCTGGACGCCGAGCAAACGGCGCGATTGCGACGTGTGCGGCTGCAGTTGCAACCTATTGAACCAGATTCTCCCACCCGCTTGGCATGTTGGTTGAATTCCGACTACGAATTCTGGAACCGGATCGCAGCCGAATTGACCAAATCACAGCGTTTAGCGGTCGACCGACATTTGCGGCGGACACTGGATCGGTCGCTTGCTCCCGCAGCCGTTTCGGCACCGTCGGTCCGGATTGCCGAGGGAAATCCCGACGCCGCAAACTACTGATACGCTCGGCTCCCCGAGGATCGATCGCTGCGTAGGCGACTTGAGCGACAGCTAGAATGTGGTAGTTTGACGACTGTGCACGGAGGCTTCTATGACCCTTTTGTAACCCCTTCCACATTCCATAGACGGTAGATCGAATGTCCGATTTAACTGCTGCGTACAACGAAGTAGAGAAACTGATTGATGCCGAGCAATTTGATGCGGCGGTCGAGGCGTTGAAGAATATTGTTGCTTCCGACGATTCGTATGTATTGGCTCATCTGGCATTGGCGCGGGTCTATACCAAAACCGGAAAACACGCCGAGGCGATTCTGCACGGGAAGCGAGCGTGCGAGTTGGAGCCCAACGATTCCTTCAACTTGACGGCTCTCAGCATCACCTACCAGAGGGCCTGGGCCGGCACCAACGAC
>SLFV01000111.1 GCA_007124075.1 Roseimaritima sp. | reverse complement strand
GCAAGAAGCGATCGCGCGAAGGATGTGGAAAAAAATCGCTGAAAACTGCTTCGAATACCATTCCGCTGATTATGAGAAGCGACGCGGACGGGTCTCGAACCCGCAACCTCCGGATCGACAGTCCGGGGCTCTAACCAATTGAGCTACCGCGCCAAACGTCGACCACACGCCAAGACGGCGGCCTTAAGTGCTTCGCGTTGGCCTGATTATATGAGGGGAGGTTCGGCATGCAAGGGCGGTCGATTGAGTTTTTTTCGAGATTTAGCTTTTCATACCGGAAAAGCAACCTTAACGACATTTTGTGGCCTAAGGTTCCGAGAGAGCAGCAAAATTTGTAGAATAAAGCAGGCCAGGAAATACGATGACTGTCCTAACCGTTTGCGTTTCTAACTGGCGTCTTTGGTTCTCTGACGCGCTGAGAGAGGTGGGTGTTTACTTGTCACAAATGAACACAACTCAATGGGGGATCCTTTCGGCATCCGCTGTGTTGTACGGGTTTTATTGCATGCGTTCGACAGAGCCACGGCGGTAGTTCACTTCAATCTGCCGCTGACCCAACGTTGAGAAGATTCAGGCGGAATGGACCGCGATTCTTACGGCGGCGGAATCCCATTTGTCCGTTCTTTCCAGAAAGCCCATCCCCAGTATCAGGATCATCGTTCATGTTGCGTTACGCAAGCGTCTTTGTGGTGATATCCGTCACGATCCTGATGTCGGTCAACTTGATCGGGGGTGCCGACCCACCGCTTGCACCTGTGGAGAACCCTGCGGCGTTTGCATCGACCGCGGCAGAGATGGGCCCTTACGTCGAAGAACTGCAGCATACCGACGTCACCTTGGAGATGGTCCCCATTCCCGGCGGCATTTTCATGATGGGCAGTCCAGAAAGCGAACCCGGGCGCAACGCTGACGAAGGCCCGCAGCACCCGGTGCGGATTGCGCCTTTTTGGATGGGAAAATACGAGGTCACTTGGGACCAATATGAAATCTGGACCGACCAGATGGATAAGTTACGGCGTCAGGCGTTTGGCCAGCGGGCCAGCGAGCGTGATTTGTTGGTCGATGGGGTTTCTCGACCAACCGAACCCTACACCGACATGACGTTTGGCATGGGCAGTGGCAGCCATCCTGCCATTTGTATGACCCAGCATGCGGCCAGGATGTTTTGCCAATGGTTGTCAGCGAAGACGGGGCGATACTACCGCCTGCCAACCGAAGCGGAATGGGAGTACGCCTGCCGGGCTGGTACCAAAACAGCGTACTGGTTTGGGGATGATCCTGACGAACTGGATCAGTACGCATGGCACGACGGAAATTCGCAGGGAAAGTACCGGGAGGTTGGGAAGAAGAAGCCTAACCCTTGGGGTTTGCATGACATGCATGGCAACGTTTCGGAGTGGGTTCTGGATCAGTACCTTCCCGATCTGTACCAAAGTCGAGCGGAAGCTCTGACCAGCAACCCCTTGCAGATTCCAACCCGGTTGTATCCGCGGGTCGTCCGTGGTGGCGGGTGGGACGATACCCCGGAACAACTTCGCAGTGCGGCTCGGATTTATTCCGACCCCGACTGGAAGGAGCAAGACCCGCAATTGCCGCAAAGCATTTGGTATCACACCGACGCCCTCTCAGTCGGTTTTCGCGTCGTCCGACCGCTGATTGAACCAAGCGCAGAAGAGAAAGCGAGTTTTTGGAGCAAGTCCGATCCGCCTCAGCGCGACCGTCCCAAGGGCGAAGACTGAGACCGTGTGCTGAACCGCGATGTCTGAACCGCCGATCAACGCGAGCGAGGATCAGCGCCTCGGCTCTACCAACAGGTTGACCGGACCGATGCCGCCGCCGATCGGTTGGGCGCGGGAAATCGCAGCGGTGACAAATTTTTTGGCTAATTTGACGGCAGGTTCAAGCGGCTGACCTAACGCCAACCACGCGGTCACTGCGGCCGAGAGAACACAACCCGAACCATGCGTGTGTCTGGTATCCAACGCGGGGGAGGCTAGGAATTGGCATCGGCCATTAACGCAGATCAGGTCGACCGCCTGTTGCTGCAACTGCCCACACTTCAGCAAGATTCCACGGATACCCATCGCTTGCAACGCCTCGGCTGCCTGCCGGGCCGAGTCCCGATCCAGGATTTCGATCCCCGTTAACTGCTGCACTTCAAACCGATTGGGGGTCACCAAAGTTGCCACCGGCAGCAGGTTGTCGCGCAGTTCCGACATCGCCGCATGGTCCAGCAATAAATGCCCATGCTTACTGACCATCACCGGGTCAACGACCAAGGGAAAACGGAAACTTTCCGCAGCGCGTGCGATCATGCGTATCATCGCGGCGGTTCCCAGTGCCCCGGTCTTTGCGGCTTGCGGAGGAATGTCTGTAAGGACCGCTTCAAGCTGCTGTTGTACCAACGCATCATCGACCATTCCAACCGCAGCGACACCTTGCGTGTTTTGCACCGTCAACAGGGTCACGACGCTCATTCCGTACACGCCGTGCTGCTGGAAGGTTTTCAGATCCGCCTGCAACCCCGCACCACCGGACGGATCCGAACCCGCGATCGTCAACGCCACCTTCATACGCAGAAAACATCCCCGATTGCAAGGAAGGACCGGATATCAGCCTCGGGCAGGATACGGACCCTCGGGGCATTGCAACTACCGCGGCGGATCGCGCAACCGTCCGCTTACGCAGATATTATACCAATTCAGGGACCTCGTAGCCGCTGCGATAAGCCCGCCGCAGATACTGATTAGCCTGGTCGGCAAGCGGGCCAATAAAGCGTTCGGTCTTGGCATCGTGCGTCAACACCGGGCTGCTGCGAAGCTGGTCGGGAGAAACGCCGAATGGCTGTAACTGCTGTTCCATCTGCTGGACCAAGCGTTCCCACGCTGGCAAGTCACCAGCCGCCAGAAGTGCCTCGCGATCATACGACGCACCAACCTGAAACGCGATATTGATCAGGTTGCACCAACCGCTGCTGTAATGTCCCGTTTCGATCGAAACGTTCAAGCGACTGGCGTCGTTATCGCGGACTGCTGCGACAAAATTCGCAGCGTGCAGGGGCACAATATTTCCCCCCCTGAAACTGCGTATCTGTTTCCCATCGCGATCGTACGCCGTCGCACGCCCGCGCTGACCGCAGAAATACCCCCCCTCGCAAACCACCACGTAGCCGCTGCCAGGATGACCGATTTGCGGATGAATGGGGCTTTTCCAAGATCCCTTCACCCCGGGAGCGGGGGGCAAATTACTGAGCGACACCACGGTCGGAAACGTCTCGGTTTCCAGCAGAGCGTAATGGACATTCGGCGTCTGGCCCGCATCCTCCCAAGCGACTCGTCCCCCCGCTGCGACAACTCGCTTGGGCATTGCCACCGAATCTTGGTAAACCGTATTGCGAATATCATCCAGGATGTGGACACCCCAGTTGCCCATTTCGCCATTTCCGGTGTTGAAATCCCAGTGCCAATCGTAATGCAATTGATTACGGTAAATTGGCTGGTTCGCCGCTGGCCCCAACCACAAGTCATATGCGACCGCTTGCGGGACCTCCAGGGGCTGCGTCCTGCGACCGATCGCGGCGCGGGCCCCCAAGCGATTGGCTTGGACGTACTGGATCGCACCGAGCGTCTTATCGGAGTGTAGGAAAGATTTGATTTCTGCCTGCATCGGATCGCTACGTTGCTGCGTTCCGATCGTGCAGACTAAACCGCTCTTCTCCGCCGCAGCGACCACCTGACGTCCTTCCCACTGCGTATGCGAAAGGGGCTTTTCCACGTAGACATGTTTCCCCGCTTGCAACGCCCAAATCGACGCAAGGCAATGCCAATGGTTACAGGTCGTCACGACGACCGCGTCGACGTTGGCATCCTCCAACACGCGCCGCAGATCAGTTGTTGCGGTGGCTTGATACTGATTGGCCATTTTTTCGGCACGTTGGCTGTCGGGATCGGCGACCGCCACGATCCGCACGCCCGAGACGTTTGCGAAAGCACGCGCCATTTCTCCGCCGCGTCCACCAGCTCCCAAGATCGCCACACGCAGTTCATCGTTTGCCGCGGCACGCGCGACTGCAGGCAGGGATGCGGCGGCGGCCAAACCAAGACCGGTTTGAAGGAAGCGACGTCGGTTTGTATTTGGATTTATCATTGCAGTCCTAAAAGGTCGGTGGA
Organism: Roseimaritima sp.; assembly: GCA_007124075.1. GTDB lineage: Bacteria > Planctomycetota > Planctomycetia > Pirellulales > Pirellulaceae > Roseimaritima. The sequence continues at coordinate 708 of SLFV01000111.1, read as the reverse complement.
AAAGCCGCATTGGCCAAAGGCTTCACGAAAATGCTGACGCAGCAACTGCCTAAGTTCCTCGCTGGCGTATCGGAGGCGTAGGTATAAGCCAGCCCAGGGACAACGCCGTTGCTATGTGTTCTAAGATAGCTGCTGGAAATCCGTGAAACCAGTATCAGCCTCGCAAGAAAACTTGCCGGTACGATCGGAAAGCGCACGGAAGCGACTGGGGCTGCGGATTGGCGAAAGTTACCCGGCGAGGGGTCTTGCCCGCGAGGGGTCTTGCCTGCACCGTTTGCGTCGCGAGGATTCGTTCAGCGCATAAAAAAAGCCCCCGGATAGTACGTGTCCCAGGGGGGCGGAGGACAACGCGCTAACGATCCGGGAGCCGGTGGTTTATCATTTCGGCGACGATACAGACACCTCCTGTGTTGTATGCGACGCCGAGCAGATTGCCTGAGCGGGAAGTCAACGGCTTTCGACCAACATCCGTGCGACCGAAAAATCCGAAGTGTCCGCGACAACAATGTGCCAGTATGCGAGACCACTTCCTTCAAGCGAGTCGATGTGGCTGACAGCGATGTGCTGTCTGTCACTCCGATGTTTGGAAGATACGCGGGTTTGCGTTTTCCGGTCAAGACGAGTTTTGGGAAAAATGAAAATAAGGGTGGCCCCGTGTGCGGAGAGCCACGCAAATCGTTTGTTTTGCACAATCATTTTTTTCGCTAT
>SLFV01000480.1 GCA_007124075.1 Roseimaritima sp. | reverse complement strand
GGTGCCAAAGATGGACCCTCGCCCGCCGCGCAAACTGCCGCCGCCCAGGACAACCGCAGCGATAATCTCCAATTCTTTGCCCGTTCCGTCACTGGGGTTCCCGTTTTTGACGTTGGCAAAATACAGCAGACCACCGACCGCGACAAAAAAGCCAGCCAGTGCGTAAATGGCCAGCGTCGTGATGGGGACATGAATGCCACACAGCCGTGCTGTCGATTCACTGGAACCAATCGCAAACACATTTCGACCAAAGACCGTATAGCGCAACACCAGGCTCATCATCACAGCCAAAACAGCCGTGATGACGAAACTGGTGGGTATCTTTAGGCCACCGGTCCAATAATTATCAGCGTTGGAACCGGTGTAACACAAATAGGTAATCCAGTCGGGGATATTCTGTTTGGCCGGATAAACGGTCGATTCATCCGCCAGGATCTGACCAATGCCTAAAAAGATGGTCATCGTGCCCAGTGTCACGATAAAAGGGACCACGCGGGTTAAACTGATGATCAACCCGTTTAGCAAACCGCACAGACAGCCGGTTAGAATCGTCAGCAACACGGCGGTGGTGACCACTGCGGCAAAACCAGGTTGACCGCTGCTGAGGACGGACTGTTTTAACTGGACCGCCAGCACTGTGCCGCACAGGGTCAATGCGGTACCCGCCGACAGGTCAATGCCCGCCGCGATGATGATTAAGGTCATGCCAAAAGCCGGAACCGCGATCAGTGCGGTGTTGCCTGCAATCACCCGGAGGTTGTACAGCGAGACAAACGTTGGTCGTTGTTGAAAACTGTCCGCGATCGCAAACAAGACAAAAATGACCAACAGGGCCAGCAGTGATCCCAATACAGGTGCCCAAGATCGAAGCCAGTGCATCGTGTTGTTTACTTTCTAGAAAAATCATGCGAGGGAGCAGCAGTGGGAAGTGGCTGGGAACCAACCGCGATCGCCATGATCGCATCGGCCGTCCACTCCGTGGTCGGTCGCACCGCTTGTAATCGTCCGCGGGCCATCACGCCTATTCGATCGCAAACCGCCATCAGTTCCGGTAAATAGGAACTGACAAACACGATCGAGTTTCCCGCGGCTGCTAGGTTACCCATCATCCGATAGATCTCTGCCTTCGTTCCCACATCGATTCCTTTGGTCGGTTCGTCCAACAGCAGCACATTGGACTGCTGGTGCAGGATTCTGGCGATTGCGACCTTTTGCTGATTGCCACCAGACAATTGACCCACTGGTTGCTCCGGAGATGCGGCCTTTACCTGGACATGCTGCATCCAACACTCCGCCGCACGGCGACGAGCACGCAGGTTCAACCAACCCCATTTGCGATAGGGGCGGAGCGAACCCATGGTCAGGTTATCGATGATCGATAGTTCCTGGGCCAGGCCTTCATGTTTGCGGTCTTCGGACAGCAGCCCCAAGCCGGCACGCATTGCCGCCCGCACTGCCGGTTGCATCGGACGGCCATCGATTTCCACGCTGCCTTCGGAGACGTAATCCAAGCCGAAGGTCGATCGCAATAATTCTGATCGTCCGGCACCGACCAGACCTGCAATTCCCAAGATTTCGCCGCGTTGTAACGTAAGGTCAACCTGCTGCGGCTGCCGCTTTCCGCTTAGCCGGCGAATATGAACGCGTGGAGCACCGATGGAATGCGTGACGCGTGGATAAAGTTGTTCGACGTCGCGACCAACCATGAGCGTGATGATTTGGGAGTCGCTGATGTCGGCGATCCGTCCCGCGCCGACGCTCTTGCCATCCCGCAAAACTGCGTAGCGATCGGCAATCTGGCGGACTTCCTCCAAGAAATGACTGATGTAGATGATCGCAATCCCTGAGGCGCGCAATTGATTGATAATCTGGAACAATCGTTGCACGTCGGCTTGCGGTAGCGAACTGGTGGGTTCATCAAACAAGATCAGCCGAGGGCGAGTGGCCAAAGCCCGCGCGATTTCGACCAACTGCTGAGTGGCCACTGATTGATCGCACAAAATCGCCCGCGGATCCAGGTCCACCAAGCCGACGCGGTTCAGTACATCGCGGACCCGTTGTCGCTGGGTTTCTCGACGCAGCAGTCCCAATCCGGTTCCTGGAAGGCCCAACATGATATTGTCTTCCACCGATAATTCCGGGGCCAGGTTCAGTTCCTGGTAGATCATCGCCACACCGGCCGCTCGGGCGCTTTGGGGGCCTTGCGGCGAATAACGGCGACCGTCAATGAACATCTCGCCCCGGTCGGTTCGGTGCGCACCACTGAGGATTTTTAGCAGCGTGCTTTTGCCGGCTCCATTTTCACCGATCAAGGCCAGCACTTCGCCACAATGGGCTTGCAGGGAAACATCGTCCAATGCGCGTGTGTTGCCGAAAGACTTGCTGACCCCGGTGATTTGTAACGCAAGCTCTGTCATGTTGCAACCGTAGGATCCGCGTGCGGTTGTTTAATCAGGATCATTGTTTGAGCTGTGGTTTCAGCAGCCGAGCGATCGTTTCGTCCCGCAAGTTGTCGGGCGTGGCAACATATTCACCGGTCGAGATGAAGGGTTCCACGGTCTCGCCTCGTTTGGCTGCCAGAAGCGCCTGTACTGCTTGGTAGCCCATCTGAACCGGGTCTTGCAAAAGGATTCCATGACACGAACCATCCCCCAACGCCTCGATCAAGGCATCGCTGGTATCAAAGGCCACGAACTTGACTTTGCCGTTCAGCCCGGCGTTGCGGAGCGATTCCAAAGCACCGTTGGCATTGGGTTCGCACACCGTGAACAGCCCATCCAATTGGTCCCCGTACAATTGCAGAATCTGGTCGGTCTTTTGTTTCGCGCTGGTCGCATTGTCGCCCGCGTATTGATCCGATGATAGGACCTTGATATCGGGGTACTGAGCAATCCGGTCCAAGAACCCTTCTTCACGCTGCTCCGTACTTTCGCTGCCAGCCAAATACCGCAGCATCACCACGTTCCCCTCTTCGTTGATGGCTTGGGCCAACTGTTCGGCCGCTAACTGGCCGCCACGAAAGTTGTCTGTCGCCACATAGCTGGTAATCTGGGGGCCTTCATCCAGCCCACTATCGAAAATCACCACCGGGATGCCTTCCGCGATGGCCTCTTCGACCGCATCGACCAATCCGCCTCGTTGATTGGGGGCCAAGATAATGCCGTCGACTTGCTTGGAGATCATTCCTTTGACCACTTCGATCTGGCTGCCCGTATCACTTTCAACCACCGGACCTCGCCAAACGATCTCGACCTGGCCCGATTCCTCCGCGGCAAGCGCGGCTCCGTAGTGGACGGACTTCCAAAACTCGTGGCTGGTACCTTTCGGAATCACGGCGAACCGCAGAAGGGCCTGACCGTCGGAACCCGATCGTTGTGATGTTGTGGCGGGGCAACCGCAGCAGGCCAACAGCAGGACCATGGCAACACTGTATCGCAGCAATAACACGAAGGCACTCCCAAAGGAATTCGTGAGTTTCTAAAAAAGGAAAAAGTAGGGGCAGGTTCCACCATGCATCCAGCGGCGGTTGCCGCTGCCTGGCAACGGGGAAGAACGCACCTTGCAAGTGGCGGTTCATTCTGCGGAGCCTGTACGGTGGTTTCGTTGCTTCGGCGCTACCGTGAGTATAGCTTGGCGGTGGCTGCGGTTAAACTGCCCGAAACGATCGTGCGAAGGGGATTGGGCCCCCGGGCCTACCCAGCAAGCGTGGCTGGTGGGACAGTGGGCCAGCGAGGATTGCTGAACCGGGAGCCGTCAGAACTGGAAAGCAAACACTCCCGTTATATTGGTCGGGTGCGTCTTCGGCGCAGCCTCACTTCCATACAGCTAGGTTTCGCGCAATTTACAAGGTCAACATGGCAAGTAACTTCGAAAAGGAAGCCCCGCTGGATACGACCACCGAAGTGGTAACGCCGGAAAATATCGCTTTCGAATACCAATTGGCGGGTCCCGTACGGCGGTTGCCAGCTTTCGTCTTTGATGTGTTCCTCTACAGCAGTGTGCTGGTAGTGTTCGCAATCCTGGGTATTTGTGCCGGCATCCTGACTTTCTCGGGCGCGGTTATCAGCATTTGGATATTTTCCTTCTTGGTGCTGTGGTTTGTACTGGGATGGTTCTACGGCGCGTTGTTTGAAACGTTCTACAATGGCGTGACGCCAGGGAAGTACCTCTGCGGACTGCGTGTGATCGGTGTTAACGGCCGCCCACTTTCGGGAACACAGGCGACGCTCCGCAATCTTCTGCGGGTGACCGACCTGGCCCCCTATACGGCGCTAGGGCAGGTCGATTTTGCGATTGCTCCGGCGATGATTATCCCCACCGGCTTGATTGGGTTGGCAACGGTGATTTTGACACGTCGGATGCAGCGTTTGGGGGATTTGGCTGCGGGGACAATGGTGGTGGTGGACGAGAAGAGTTGGCGGCTTCCCACGACCAAGGTCGATGATCTGCGCGCGATAGCGCTCGCTTCGTACATCCCGGCTGATTTCGTGGTTCACCCAAGCATGGCAAAAACACTGGCGGCTTACGCAGAACGCCGCGCCTTTCTGACACCCGCCAGACGCCGCGAGATTGCAAAACATGTCAGTGGAGCATTGGTCGAGCGATTTGAGTTTCGGCCTGATATCGATCCTGATCTCTTGCTGTATGCTTTATATTATCGCACGTTCCTGGCAGCCGACGATGCTGATCCGGTGCCCTTGGGGAATCTGGCCCATGCCAGTCCGTTGCGCAAGGACATGTGATTCCCGGTGCGGTCGATCCGGTGCGTTGATTTGTTAACTTCGTCCATTCAGGTCGTGTCTTTTCATGAATGTTGCCAACCTGGTCGAAAAGCGGAAACAGCAGTGGAACGAACTGGAAAAGCTGTGCGAAACTCGCCTCCGC
>SLFV01000146.1 GCA_007124075.1 Roseimaritima sp. | reverse complement strand
GCTACCATCGATCTAGAAATAAGGAATGCAACAGTGCAACAGGTTCTACCGGCCAGCAGCAGACAATGGACGGCGATTCAAAGGCACGCCTTGCTGGTCGTTTGCGTCTCGCCAATAACCGCCAACGCCATCGGCAGCGTTTTTAACATCTGGTACAATCAGATGCAGATTACTCCGTTGCTCTCGCATGCACAACTTGCTCAGTTTCAGAGGTGTTGGCAGGGATTCAATCTGATTGTCTATCCCATTGCGATTGGTTGTTTCTTGGTGCCACTGCTATGGCTGCGACCGATCCATCGTTTGCTGTTGCAGGGCGAATCGGTGGAACCGACCCGGTTGGCCCGCGCGCAGCGGTGCGTGGTGAACCTTCCTTGGTGGTTCCTGTTGGTCGTGGGGGCCGGCTGGTTGCTGTGCATCCCCGTCTTTCCCGCAGCCTTGTACGCCGTTGCGGAACCGCTTTCCTGGGAAGTGGTTGGGCACCTAGTGACTTCATTTATAATCGCTTCGATGATCGCGGTGACGCAAAGTTTTTTTGCGGTGGAACTGGCGACCGCCGCGGCATTGCTACCCGTTTTTTTTCAAGCCGACAATCCGGCACGTGTTCCGGGAACCAGACCGCTGAGTATTAAAGCGCGCGGACTGTTTTGGGCTTTTTCGGCCGTTGTTTGTCCGGTGGTCTCTTTGGTGTTGCTGCTGCTAGTTCCGGATGCGGCGCGGACAATTCCCAGCTTTGGAATCCTTGTTGCCGTCGTTGCGATCACCTTTGGATTGGTCACCAGTTGGATGTTGGCCAGGTGGATCAGTGCGCCTATCCGACATTTACAAATGGCAGCTTCACGCGTCGCCGAAGGAAGGCTGGACGCGCGGGTTCATTTGCTGCGCGCCGATGACTTTGGGTTTCTGATCGAGCGATTCAATCAGATGGTCGATGGACTCCGCGAACGTGAACACTTGCAACAAACTTTCGGTCGTCATGTAGGGCACGACGCAGCCAAGCACATTCTTCGGCAATCCGATGCGGTTGCAGGACGCGAGCAGTGGATATCGGTGATGTTTGTAGACGTGCGAGGGTTTACGAAGCATGCGGCGGAGCATTCACCGCAGGAGGTGGTCGCTGTTTTGAATCTTTTTTTTCGCGAAGCTGTTGATTGCGTTGAATCCGGTGGCGGTATGATTAACAAATTTCTTGGCGATGGCTTCATGGCGTTGTTCGGAATCGGCAGTGATGGTGACCAACACGCCACGCAAGCCCTCAGGACCGGGCAGGCGATCTTGCGGAGAATTGAGCAGATTCGCAAGGAGTTGGAGCTTGCAGGGTGGCCGGGGCTGGAGATCGGGATTGGGGTAAACACCGGGCCCGCAATTGTTGGAAGTATTGGCTCACCTAAACGTCAGGAGTATACCGCCATTGGCGATACGGTTAACGTCGCAGCACGTGTCGAATCTTTGACCAAACCGTTGAATCAACCCTTGGTGATCACCGCGGCGACGCGCGAGCAACTGCAGGGGTGTTTTCAGATCGATCCGCTGCCGCCGCAATGGGTCAAAGGGAAAACCGAACCACTGGAGGTTTTCGCCGTCGCCCATTAGCAGCGTGTCGGAGAGCCGGAAAGGGCCTGCCCCGCCATATCACTTCACGATATCAAGCAGTTCAACTTCAAAAATCAACGCCTCATTGGGCCCAATATCAGGCTCGGCTCCGGGAGGTGCGGGGGTGCCTCGGGCACCGTACGCCAACTTGGGATGAATAAACAGTTTCCATTTGTCACCAACCTTCATTTCTTGTAGGGCAGTTTGCCAACCTTTGATGACTCCCCCAACAGGAAAAACTGCGGGAGTGCCCCGTTCCACGGAACTGTCGAACACCTTCCCGCTGATCAGTCTCCCGGTGTAGTGGACGCGAACCGTGTCGTCAGCGGTCGGCGATTCCCCCGAGCCTTCCGTCAGCGTTTCGTAATGCAACCCCTCAGCAATCTGCTTGACCCCATCCTTCTTGCTGTTTTCCGCTAGAAATAACTCACTTTTTTCCAAGTTCGATACGGCGACCGATTGCATCTTTTCCGCGTCTGCTTCTTGTCGTTGTGTCAACAACCCCTCGATCGCCTGAGCTACCTGGCGAATCTGATCCTCGCTCATCTGAGGTTCTTTGCCAGCCAACGCGTCGGCCAACCCGCGGGCCATTGCTGGAATGTCAAAGTCCCCTTCCTTGAAGCCTTGACTGGACATTTGCTGTCCAATTGAAATCCCCAAAAAATACCCGATGCCCTCCTGCTGGGATTTCTCTTCATCTTGGGCCAATACAGTGGGTACAACCAAGACACTTGCCAGCGCAGCCAACAATGTCTGCCTGGCAATCTGCCAACCGTTCATTCTCATCAATTCAATTCCTCTGTGGAAAATTGTCCGCGGGGCACTTGTGGCAACGCGAACCCATTAGCAATGGCGGAAAAGGCTCCGCCGACATTTCATCTCTAGAATACCATGACCGGCCCCTTCTTTGTAGCCACCACCGGAAGCCCGAAAACGACTCTGCGCGTTGCTTCAATTTCGATCGCCACACACGCCGCGAGTATTTCTCGACAAATGCCAGCAGGAAAAGCGGATCTGTCCGCTATCGATCGCGCGTCGCGAAAGGCTGCCCGGAGGTACCTGCCGGGAACTTAGGGAGCTTCGATTCCCGATGGTTCGCATCCATTAGCTGCCAGATTTCCCGCTTGATTCAAGCGTGGGCAGACAAGGCGGGGGCTGGCTTCAGTATGACCTGGACGTTGGTCCCTGAACCCGGGTGCGAGTCAATAATTAGCGAGGCAGCCACGGCCGCTGCCCGGCGTCTGATGTTTCTCAATCCGTAATGCCCTGCAGGAACTTGATCCACGTCAAAACCGCAGCCGTTATCGTTGATCGACAGTTGATAAATACCATCCCGACAACGGCAATGCACGGTAACCAAACTAGCTTTTCCATGCCGCAACGCATTACGGACGGCTTCTTGCGCGATTCGGTAAAAGGCTAGTGCCACATTACTTGGCAAGTCAGCGGTGTCTGCCGCCAATTCTAAGTGAATTTCAGCATTGTGCGTCCCCAAACCACGCGAGATGTAATGTTGTAATGTCGCATGCCAAGTAACCGTTTGAAAATCGGGCGAGTCGTAATGGTTCATTAACCGCCGACCAGCGCCATCTGCTTGGGTAAGCGTATCGAGAATCGCGATGAATTGTGGGTCAAACGCCGCGTCGCCCAGTGCTGCCTGCAACTGTTCCACTTGCAACCGTGCCGCGAACAGCCATGGTAGTAACGTGTCGTGCAACTCGTTCGCAAACTCCGCTTGCTGCTGCTCCAACAGGTCCACAAATCGGTCGTCTCGTTCAGCAGCCATGCGGCACTTCACCCAATCGGCGGCTCAACTGCCGAACCAGCCCTTTTTCTGAAAACTATTGATGGCGTCTTCCTCGCTTTCCCGGATATCGAACATCCGGTTCAGTGAGGTGATTTTGAAAACCTCCAAAACGTTGGGCGACACGTCACAGAATTTCAAGGCGATCCCCTGGGCTTTGGTGGTCCGAAACAAATTGACCAGCTTCGTGATCATTGCGGAGGACATGAAGGAGACCCCGCGAAAGTTCACCACAATCTTCTTGCTGGCCGCTTTAGGAACCGCTTCCTGCAATTCGCGACCGATTTGCTCGATTCGCTGACTGTCCAAAATCTTGCCGTCGTTGAAACCGATAACAAGCACTTGATCTTTTGACTCAACGGAGATGGCCGGCATTATGACCCTTCAGCTTGCAGTTGTCCGATACGAGTTGCCGCGACACGCTTCACGGATTAGGAATGCGGTAAGGATACCAGCCAACCGCTAGCCCGGCAACAATCAGGCAAAATCTTTGCAAACCGCACGATCGGCATGTCCGTGCCCCGTTAACAGACCAACGGCGTGGGTTTCGGGCATTTTGGTGGGATTTGTAATTTTTACATCGTATGGTTCAGAGGCAAAGTTTACCTCAACCTTGCAATCCTCTCCCTCCCTTGTGTTTCGGTAGCCAGCGCTGTCACCGGCAGGCTTTGCCGAAATCTCCCACTGACCGCAGGAGCTAAAATCGTGAGCCGAATTTCTTCGTCGTGCCCCGAACAAGTTTTAACCCTGGAACGTCGAACAAAAGAACGTCGTGAAGACGGAAGCCCCGACGCAAGGCTTGAGCGACGCAAACAGCCCAGGCGACGTCAGATTGACCCCACAACGTGTGAACGTGACTACACGAACCAAGAAATCGAGTTCATGCAGGCGATGGACGAGTACAAGCGAGTTGCGGGGCGGATGTTTCCGACATGCAGCGAGGTCCTGGAAGTCCTGCGATCATTGGGCTACGTGCAGTTGACGGCGGAACAGCGTCAAGCACTGCAATTGGATAATCAATCCGACACGGAATCACTCGTGCCTTAATTGCCAATTTCATCGTGCGGGCAACACAGCCCGCGAGGCTCTGCCTACCGAATTGGCTTGAAACGACAAGGCGGAAAACGGGTTCCGCCAGGGGCAATCCCGCTTCACTTGTCGATTGCCCATTCCTAGCGAGTGTTGCGACGCGCTTGGTTACGTTTGCCTTGAGATGAAATATGGGCCTGAATTTTTGGGGCCCCGCTGCGTGAGACGCGGACCGCCTTGGCAGCCGTCGTCGCCTTGCGATTGCGTTTCTTCTCCGCACCGGTTGCGGGAACCGATCGCTTTTTGCCAATCCCAGGGTCGGGTTGGCCCGCAGGCTTTGCGATAGAACTGTTCACGTCCGTATCGGTAACACGCAGTCGCTTGACGACAGGACGCTTGGTTGCCGCAGACTTCTTTGCCGGCTTCGTAGCGGCTTCCACGGCTTGTTTCTTCGTTGCCGTTTTCTT
>SLFV01000144.1 GCA_007124075.1 Roseimaritima sp. | reverse complement strand
CCGGCTGGGGAAAATCCGCTGTGGCAATTCGTGCTGGTCGGGATCGTTACTTTCGAGCAACGCTGCGACGTTGCCATCTTCGTTGTAGATGTCGTAGTAAACCGTCGCTCCCAGGCCATTGATGTCCTCGGGGAACACGACCATCGCAAAATCCGGGAACTCCGGAGCGTCGTTGGTCGGCTGGACTGTAATCGTCAACGTCTGCGGTGCGGACCGCTCGGCAGGCAATTCGATGACGTTAGTGGTATCTTGGGGATCGGTCGTCTTACCGTCGTCTTCGATCCAGAACGTCAACCATTCCACGGGATTCGCTTCGAACCGTCGATTGTAATCGACAGCAGTAACGAAGCGAGCGCTTTCCAATGCGCCATCGACGATGTCGAACTCGAAGTGTCCACCCGCATCGCTTTCCAGTTCCAACATGCCGCTTCCCGTTCCGGGGCCATCATAGTTACCCAGGTCGGCTACATCGACAGTGCCGTGCGACGTCTGGAAGGCGACAACACGTAGGCCGTCTCGCTGTTCGCGCTCGTCAAATCGTTCATCCAAATCAGCCGTATCCGGTCCCGGGATCGCGGGAATTTCCGGTTCGGTACCCATCAAGAAGTCGGCAGGGGAGATTTCAAAGACATCGCGAACCGGATCACCCGATTCAACGAACTCAAGTGCTCGCGGATACGCCACCGGAGCGTCATTGACTGGCTGCACCATCACGGTCACCGTGCCGGTAGCGGTCAAACGATTCTCGACTCGATTCCCTTCCGCGTCTTCATCGATCCCAGTGTCCTGGACGATATAGGTAAAGACCACCTCGCCGTACCAATCGGTCGGTGCCACAAACCACACACCATCGCTATCGTTTTCCTGACCCAGCATGACGGAGCCGCCACCCGATGCAGGTATGGTGACCATATCGACCCGAATGATCCGCAGGTCGCCATCGTTAAGGCCGCCGCTTTCATCGGTAGAGATCACTTGACCAACCAGGTCGGATTGCAGCAAGAACTGGGCGGGAATGAATAACGCCGTGTCCTCGGTCGGTACCGGGCCTTCCAAGCGGACATTGGCATTTGCCGCGTGAGCCGGCGCGTCAACACCACGCTGGACCGTCCATTCACCGCTCGGCCCATTGACGTCCGTAACCGTCATCACTTCGTCGTTGATACTGATAGCAAACGGGACTTGGGGCAGCGAGTCGGTAACGGCAACCGTCAGCACTGAATCAGTCTCGTCGATGCCCGAAGTCAAGGTCGCCACGACGCGTCGATGGAAGAGGACCCATGGCGTTTCAACAATCGGACCAAACGTTCCATCGGCTAGCAAGATTCCGGAGCCGATGGGGCCAACCGATACCAAATTTTCTTCGGTCGCACTCGGGATCGGATAATCATTTTGCGGTGCGACATCGATCGCCGCAAAGGCGGTGTGTGTAAGTCGCGGCGCAGTCTCTTCGACATCCGTTTCAATATCGCCGCTGGCGTTGACCTGCTGGGGATCGATTAAAAGCCCGTCATCTTCCATCGTAAAGCGGAAGAAATCAAAGACGGACACCGCCGTGCCGTCACCGCGATCTACCGATACCAATTCGACGTTGTCACGATTGAGATAGTCATTGGAAACGTAAACGATATCGATCAGCGAACCTTCAGAGTCGACAAATCCGATCGGCCCATCTTCGACCGCGAAGCGCAAAATCGCGGTTCCATGGATCGTTTGCACTTCCAGTATCCCCGTCACCGGATCCGCTTCTGTTGCCGTATAGCCAGTTCCATCAAGATCGGTGGGATCATCCGTGATGATCACTTCCACAACCCGAAGCTGTTGATCAGTTTCGTCCCACGGATCCTCAGGAGCATCCACGGGATACTGCGGATTCTGGTGGGCGACCGCGTACTCCAGCAAGTCCCCTGCCGTGATGGTCAGCGGGTGCTGGCCACGTCCGACTTGCGGTGGCTCGGGCAGGAACGTACCGCCAGTAACCGTGACATTTGCCGATTCAAGCGTGTCAATTGCTTCCAGGGCCTCAAGCACCGAGTCCGCATCGGCATCCCACGCAATCGACCCGGTCTGACCAATCAGGTCGCCATTGTCATCAAGCAGTTGGAGAATGTAGCTGCCGCTATCGGTTCCGCCGGGCAACGTGACGGTAAACGCGAAAGGCGTTCCAACAGTCACATCAACCAGTGGTACCAAGCCATCGTTCAGGCTGCTGAGGACAGCCACGTCATCGACCTCAGCTCCAACAGGCAAGTTATCAAGCTCGATCATCAGCGGGTCGCCCGCCGCAGGCGTTGGTTGACTTTCCAGCGTAGTGAAACGTTGATTTTGGGCAAGTGGCGGATCATTGACCGGACGAACATCAATCGTCACGGTGGCGATACTGGGTAACGTCAAGTCGAGATCCGCATCGATTCCGCTTTGCTGCAGCGCGACGTAATAGGTGAACGTATCGATCCCGGCAAAATCCCGCAGTGGCGTGTAGGTAAAATGACCGGTTTCCGGATCCAACTCGAACACTTCTGCAAACTCCGGTTCGTCCACCACCACCACGCGGTAAGGGACAAACGTGTCGGGGTCGATCAGCGGATCAAAATCCGTATCGAAGTCATCGTTGTCGATTAGGGACGGCATGCTATCGCGTGCAGTATCCAGCCTTCCTTCATCCAGCCCTGTTCCGTCCTCCAGCATTTCGTACAAATCATCAGCGGCGACGACCGGTGCAACGTTAATGACTTGGACCAAGTAATCCTCGACCTCGCCGCCGACAGCGAGTCCCGTCGGCTCTAGTCCACCTTCGGGCGACAAGCGGACTCGCATCCAACGCTCGCCATCCGTCGTTCCCGGTGGCGTGTGAATCGTCAAAATATTCAGTCCATCGACCACGGGAACGCTGTCCAAGACCTTCTCACCAAAGGTGGTTTCGAAGACCCCGTTACCATTGAGGTCAATCCAGGCATCGAGGTAACCCGTCCCTTGGACCGTGATGGCCACTTGAGTCCCCGCCGGGTCTTGCGGATTGAGGAAGCCCAGCACGGCGTCGGGATCCGAAATGGTATCAGCGTACGTGGGATAGACCGAATCACTGGGGCGACTGAAAACGATGTAATTCTGCACGCCCGCAGACAGGGTGGAAACCCCAACACCGTCCTCGTCATCGAAGTTCTCCAAACGAATCGTCGTTGCCAGGTCGCTTACCACGGTGAAGGGTGCAACCGTCATCCCCGCCAAAGCGTTGACGAAGGTCACGATGTACTGCCCCGATTCGGCACCAGCCGCCACTTCGATGTTACCAGCGAGCGGGAAAGAGCTGCCATCGTCTCCCAGGATTTCCTCCAGCGCTTCTTGAACGTCGATTGGCTCGGCATTAAACGCAATTGGATAGGATTGACCATCGATACCGTTTTCCGGGTCAACCAACCCCAAGACAAAGCTTCCCCCCGTGACGGTCGCGGGGATCGTGATCGTCACTTGTTGTGGCTGATACTCCTTCGCATCCAACACTGCCTCAATCGGATCAACTTGCAGGTCGCCAGCATCCGCATTCAATTCCAGCGAACTGTCGGCAAGGTTCAGCAGCAACTCGACCCGGACCTGTGACGCATCGGCCGGCGTGCGTGTGACCGCGACCCTACCCGCCAATCCATCGATCGTTTCCAGTGCCGCCAGAATCGTCAGCGCATCCGCATCGTGCGCGATCGGGTCAGTCGTTCCCAGGACGCCTTCTCCGTCAGGATCCTCCACCGTCAACGTGAAGGTGCCGCCGGTCGTGTTCCCAGAAAACTCGACCTCGAAAGCTCGTCCGTCGTCGAAATCGTCGGTGACCGTGATGGACGCCGGCAGCGCTATCAAGCCGGATGAATCAATCGTCGGATACTGAATCACCTGCCCGGTCAGGTCGCCCCCGAACAGGATCGTCACCGGAGCATCAGGCAGTGGGCCACCGATCACCGTCACGTTCCCCGCCAGGCCGGTAATGTCCTGCAGCGCCGCTTCGATTTCTTCCCTCGTCGCGTCTGAAGCGATGACGACCGTCCCCGCTTCGATCCCCGTATCCGTGTCGTCCGCAAAGGCCAGCACAAACTCCCCGCCATCGGTCTCTTCCGGCAGCATGATTGTTACGGCGTGCGGCGAAGTAGCCTGATTTTGCAAGCTGATGCTTGAATCAACAGAAACCGCAAAGGCATCGCCTGGAGCATGGAATCGTGTCTTAATCGCCCCGGCCAGTTTCGTCGCGATTGTCGCCACCGTATCGGTGGTCGTATCGAACCGGACCGCAGTGTTGCCCAGTCCCGGAGCGAGATTGACCGGCACCAGTTCAAACACGACCTCCTCGCGACCGCTATCAATGCGAATTGCGTCGCGGGCCTGCGGCATTTCGGCAACGATGATCTCCAGTTGGGGTGTCCCAGTACCATTGACCCCCAGCCGCCCGATTCCCTGCTCCACGACTGCCGTCATGTTGCGAGGCACGTCATCAGCAGATCCCAACGCAATCTCCGCATCGGATTCGGCATCGACGTACCATCCCAAACGCGGGAAAGCATCGTTGATCAACGCATGCCGCGCACCATTGGAATCCAATCGAGTCTGGAAGCTATTGGGCGCATCCCCATAGTCCAATCCCACATCAGGCAGGATGATCCAAAACCGAGTGGAATCATCGGTCTGATTGCTCCGCAGTTTTCTCCCAGAGCGATCAGCGATCACTTTGTTGTCCAGCGTGATTTCGTACACGCTGGCCGGCTGCCAGAGTGTCGAGAGTGGAGTTAGACGCAATTCACCCGTGATCGTGTTGTAACCCATCGAGTAATCAACGCCTTCGACCAGCGTAACGTTGTTTCTCCTGACCGTTACCTGAGCCGGAGAGACCGTCGCCGGATCAACGCCCGTTCCCTGGAACGCAGCGTTGGGGCCAGGTCCGTCGGTCAATAGGATGGAAAACGATTCCTTGATCGGATCGGCAAGTGCTACCACCGTCACATTGGGATCAAGATCCAAGCCAGCATTGTCGTTGTCGATCGGGTCCAAAAGCACTGCGAAGGGGGCGTCCAAATCGGACCGGTCCGCCGCACCTCGATCCTTAAACGGATCGGTTCCGCCACCGCCTGCCGAAGTTCCCGAGACAACCCGCAACTGCCCGTACACATCGCGATCGGGTGCAAAGATCGGACTGGGCGGAATACCAAGCTGATTTTTGAAGGAAGCAAAATCAGCCCGGTCTTGCAGCAAGTCCAGCGAACTGTCCACCGCATCGGAACCTGCGACCAAGTAGAAATTCCGATTGGCCGCATCGACAAACAGCGGGGTCGCCGCATCGCGAACGATCGCTTCGGCCCCCAGCGGCCCGTTGGCGGTATTGCCTTGGAAGTAGTTATACTCAATCTCGATATCGTCAGTCGCCCCGCCAATACCGGTGGTAAACTGAGTAATGATATTGTTCATCACCGTGGGGCTGGCGATTCCATCAATTTGGACTCCAACGCCAGCATTGTTTCCCACAAGGGTATTGTTAACGATCCGACCAAAGGGAACCGCCCGCTGTGCCACACCCGAGGTATCGCCCGCGAATCGAATCCCCGAGGAGCCCGCAACGATATTGTTTTTAATCACCACCCCAGGGACCAGACGATCACTGTCAAACAGCACGAAGTTGATCGTTGAACCCGGCAACGGCACCCCTGGAGCTTCCTGGACACCGGGCTGGACATTGATTCCACGAACCGACGAATCGGTAATCGTATTGGCTTCGATGATAAACATCCCCTGCTGGCGATCGCGGTTACGGTCGGCCTCGCGACCGGTGCCCCCCTGCAGGATCTGCAGGTTGTCAATCCTCGCCTGATTCGCGCCCGCAGGATTGTCTTGTTCATCAAAGAATAGATAAATCCACGTCAGCGTTGACGTCGGGCTGGGGAATGAGAACTGGACCGATCGATTTCCCGTTTCGCCCGAAGCCAAAACGGCACCCGGAAATCCTGGATCGCCTTCGGTCGCCGGAGTCGGAGGAATGATAAGCTGGGGGACGCCATCGATTAAAAACAGCAAGCCATGCGTCTCCTCCCGACTGCTAACATTGTAGGTAAACGTTACCAGTCCGCCGCCCGTACTGGTCGAGCCCAAATCTTGCGGTGTTGTCTGATAAACTGAGAGCGGGCGACGTGAGGGCAAGCCGGATATCGGGAATTGAAAAGTAGCGTAGTTCGCTGCGGAAACCAGTGAGCGATTTCCAAAAATCGGGTCGGTTGTTGTAAGTTCCCACGGATGCATCGCCAAAGTGGGAATCGGATTTCCATCGTTGACACCCGGGAGAACCAAATCTGTCGGCAAGGAAAGATCGGGGTCGGGGTCCGAAGCCTCGAAACCCGTGGATGCCGAAACCGTCAAATCGTTAATGTGCCGATCGTTGGTGTCGAAAGTACTGGTAACTGCGATCCCTTGACCGTCGACCCAGGTCCCCACATCGTCGACACGCCGGATTTCCAGTTGATAACGCCCTGCTAGAAGATTGGGCAGTCGGCGAGGATCACCGTCCTGGGTACGCCCCGCAGCAAGGTTCGTCGTCGTGGAGTCCACCGGAGCGCCGGTGACCATTTCTCCGCGTTCGGCATACCCGACGATGATGTCGTCAATGTAAAAGCCTTCAAAGCTATTATTCAGGCTACGGATGGACCGAGGGTCATTACCGCGACTGGCGTATTCGCCGTAGGGAGCGGCGTCGGTGACGTTGTTCGGATCGAATTCGCCGTCGATACCGATAAGCGAATCATCATTCATCGAACCAGCGGTGCTGAAATCGAACCGCAAACGCACATCGGCCTCGTCAGCGAATGTCGACAGGTCGATCCTGGCTTGACGCCAGACCCCGGTGCTGTCAAACAATTGCTGGACAATCTGATGCGATTCAGGACGCGCAATCAAACTATTCTGTGACGCTTCAGATAGGTGGGACAGAAACCCTGGCAACTCCGCACGTTGTCCACCGATGATCGGATCGGCACCACTTAATCGCGCACTGTTGGTCGCTACCAACTCCCAAGTCTCCCCACCATCGCGCGAGGCGAAGACACGCGCACTATCTCGGAAAGGATCATTAACGTCCGAGTCACGACTGGAGCCGGGATGCTTTTCCGTTTCCAAAAAGTAATTGAAATACAGCGTGGGACGATCAAGGTAGGTAGAACCCTCCAGCGAGAACGGATTGGTAACGAGCGTCCCCAACGCGCCGCCAGGAAAGTTATACGTACCAACAATATCAGAATTGGAACTGAGATCCTGGTGAATCAGTGGATTCCTGATCCCGTACTGAGAGTTACCGGATCCCAGTGGCAGGTAAACCTGCTGGCTGGACGTCTGCGACTGGCTCCACTGTTCGAAACCAAAGTGCATGCTGACACCGCCAGCGGCTTCATTGTGAACACGATTAGAATTCGGTATCGACTGGTTGATTTGCCCAGGAAATCGGCTGCTATCGGGAGCATTATTGATGCCATGCCCCGCGTCATTTCCGCGCCGCATCGTGGGATGCCACAGATTAAAGTCCAGTGGAGAGAAGGCCAAGCCAATCGCATTGCCAGCCATGCCAGAGACCTGCATGCTGAAAGTGTCCGCAACGCCCGAACCCGGCGGACTGAACAGAGACAACGTGGCAATGGTGTCGTTTTGCATCAAATAATTATCCACAATCAGCGGATTCACCTCGGCACCAAGAAAGCTACCGGTAAACTCCACCGACACGCCGTTTTCTTGCAAAACTCCACCGGTACCAATATCGCCAGGACCAATGGTTGCCAGATTAACCAATGCATCACGAACACTCAGGACACCATCTGCAACGGTGGTGATGGGAACCGATACCGCCTGCCCTTGTCGAACCGTGGTCACGATCGCCCGCTGGCTCTCTTGTGTCGTGTCAGCACTCATCGTTGGAATGGTGCCGATCAAGTTATTGCTCTGGACCGTGAACGTAGCGATGTTCGCGTTACCCAAGTTTTCCTGGAATGTGATCGTCACCGGGCTTGTATCGAGTGGCCCACCGGTGACTTCAATGTTCTGCTCCGTTATCTGTCCAATCCCATTGACCAAGGTTGTCTTCACTTGGTCCGCGCTCGCGTTCCATGCAATCGGCTGTGAAATCCCATTAATACCAGGGTTCGTAGTATTGTTGATCGCTAATTGGAAAGTACCGCCAGTAGCAACATCATCAATCGTCAGTTCTTGGCGAGCGTTGTTACCACCGCCTCCCGTGACAATCGTTACAACCTGTGGTTCGGGCTCCGTACCGACTAACTGCACATCAAACACGGTGATTTGTGCGACGTCCGTGGTGGCAAGGTCACCGATAAATTCGACGAAAATCTCGTCGCCTGGGTTGGTCGCACCGCTGACCTGAATGTTCGCGGCTGTGAAACCAGTAATACCCGCGACCAGTGCCGCTTGGATTGCGGCCGCCGTCGCGGTGAAGTCGATCGGGTCGGTTTGGCCGGTGATACCTAAGTTGGTATCATTGATCTGCAACCGATACGTTCCACCGCCAAGAACTGGCGGATTGGGGTTGAATCGGATACGCTGAATTTCATTCGTTAACCCAAAGTTTGGATTGAGCTGCAGCGGTGGCACATTTGTGTTTGCAAAATCGCCGGTAAATTGCACATCCACTGGCTGCGACGGCAACGGCCCACCGGTGACGATTACATTGCCGCCACCCAGTACCTGCTCTATCACATCCTCAATGTCTCCTGCAGTTGCGTCGTAGTCAATTGACCCCGTGGTAACGTCACCAAATATCCCCGGGAAGGTAATCGTGAAGTCGCCCGTATTAACTGTATCGGTGAGCGAAATGCGCTGAATCTCGTCGCCGACCAAACCTGCGGTATCGGCGGTCAGTGGAGCGACATCCCTCGCTCCAAAATTGCCGCGCAATTCAATCGAAACAGGCTGCGTTCCGCCACCGGAACCCAGTGCTCGAACGATTTGGCCGAAGCCAAGACTGGGCAATGCGTTGAGCGCGTTTTGCACAACCAAGGGGGTTGCATCATGAGAAATCAGGCCGGTGGTGTCGATGCGGCTGACTGTCGCCCCAACTGCATGTGTCGTAGGTGTCGTTCCGTTGATACCACGCGTGACCTCGAACTCGTTGCCGTCAACATTGGTGACAAGGATGTCCTCGGAACCAATACGAATCTGGAACGGCAACGTCCGCGTTAGCGGAATTGCATCGCGTACCTCGACGGTACCTGTGTCGCCTGCGTTGGCTGCCGCAATCCCGAATTCAAGCTCCGAAGTCCGCACTTCAAACACAGTGGCAGTGTTGGGATGCTGTGCGGGCGTTGTCCCGTTGTGCTCACGCTCCACCGTTAAGGTGTTTCCAGTCCGCGCCGTAACAAGCATCTGCTCGTCTTGAACCTGAATGACGAACGGTATCGCGGTGGGGAACGCAGCAGCGTTCTGCAAAACGATCGTCAGATCATCGACAAGTATTTCATTCCGTGGCGAATTGACCGCACCGACATCATCTTGGTACGTCAACGTAAAATCGCCCTCGTAAGCAACGGTCGTCAGTCGTTGCAACTCATGCACACTGGCCGATGCCGGTGCGTCAACAGAAATCGGATCGGTCGTCAGTAGAGTCGTTCCGTTATCGAAGGTCAGCGTGAAATAACCATCGTTGGACGGAACACCCTCCGCGACGGTCACCACCTGCGTCGTATTGCCTGATTGAAAAGCATTGACGAACGACCCGGAAGCGTCTAGCGCCACCAGCCGATCATCACGGGTTACCGCGAACAACGTATTTTGGTGCTGACCTTCGTTAACATTTTGAGGCCCGAGCGCCAATCCCTCAAACACAAACGGGTTTCCGCTGGGATCGAAGATAACCTGACGTTCCAGCACGTTCCCATTGTTACGATTGATCGTTAGGAACTCCCCGGCGGTGGTTACCCCGTACAGGTTTCCCGTCCCATTGATGTTATTGAATGAGATGCCAGTGACGCGTCCCAATAGCGGACCCTCGGCACCGTCGTTGCCACCGGTTAAAGATCCACCAGAAATCGCGCGGATAGCGGCTGTGCCATTGTTGCCATTTCCGTTGTTGTTTCCGCTATAAATTACTGCCGTCACAAGGTTGCGAGCCGCATCATTGTTATTAATCGCGTTGACGATTGTCTCTGCGGTCGGGCCCCCGGTAATATCGCCAGTCGCTGGCGAGCGTGTGATCTGCAGGTTAATCTGCGTCCCCGCAACACTTGTAACCGTTGCGCCAGCGGTTCCGCCGCGCACGTTGATCACGTTGATGCTGATATTGTTGCCCGCATTGCCAGGCAATTTGGACTCCACCCGGATATTCGAAATCGCAGGGTTATCGGCGTTATTGTGCGCTTGTAAGAAGATCGATGCGTATTGCACATCACCAAATTGGATGTCACCTCGAAGGCCGTACTCCGGATTACCACCGCCAGCAGCCCGTGGCGCAGCATTACCATTGGCGTCACCACGGTAAAGCTTTGAATTGCGCCCCTGCGAAACATCCGTTTCACGAACGACCAAGTAGGTGTCGTACACAGGAACCGGTGCGGACGCAGGGCCGGTGGTCGTTCGACGTCGAAACGTCATCGCATCGACTTCGTCGCTAGTCGTGAACTCCTCCGCCCGCGCGGCACGTCCACCGCCCAGCGGCCGATAGTTTCCAGGGAACAAACCGGCGTTCGTATTAGGCACCGGACCGCGACCGGGAATGTTGTCATTTTGTTCCGATACGATCGAGCCATTTTCCGGATTGATCCGCGCAACGGAGCCAACGCTGTTGGTCACGCCGTTCAACCGCCGGTAGCCATACATCGCTCCGTCGGAGCGAATCACGATGTCTTGAAAATCATTAACGCCCGACACAAACCCACTGCCGCCCGAGACACGTGTCAGGTAACGCTGCCCGGTAAATGGGTTGACCGTGTAAAGATGGTCATTATTGTTCGTTTGTGTCGCAAACTCGACCTGGTCTGTCGCCACATACAGCACCACATCTTCCATTCGGAACGGGACGATGTGGTCGTCCAAATTGTTCAAATCGATGATCGGTCCCGTTTCCGGGGTCACACGCACTGGAGGTTCAAACGGACTGAGTTGCAGCGAAGTATGCCCCACAAACCCAATATGGTCCTCGACCACTCGCCTGACCGTGTTGACCGGTTCCAGCCTGGTCAGGCGATTCGCTGGCAGCGCTGGTTCTTCCTGGAAGACACCGACCATGGCCGATGGCAAGGTCTGGTTGCTCATCACAGCAACGTAATACGTTCCCGTCGGCCGCACATTGATCGGTCCAATATACGCATCGCGAGTACCAAAAGAGCCACGACTAAGGTCGGTGGTGCCGATCCCAGCACCCTCGCGTTGATCATCCTCAATATTGGATTCCCGTCCGACCCAAATCAAACGCCCCGCCGAATCGTACACCGCAACGGTCGTATCCCCACGCGTTGCCCCATCGGCATAATTCAAATCAAACACCACCGAGACCATCCCGGGATCATCGTTGCGACCCGAGATCACCTGAATGCCTTGATGCTGGACGTCAAATTGATACCAGTCCACATCGGTTGGGCCGGACAACGACCCTGCCAGATTGATGGCAGCCATGTCGGTTTCCAGCAGATTGACAAGCTGCTGGGCGGAAGCAAAGGTGTTGTTCCCTTCGATCTCCGCCGCCTCACCAAGGAACGGTGATCGTCGTGGCAAACCACGCACATCAATCGCTGTGGCGGCATATCGGATATCTGCAAATCGGACGGTCGATCCTGGGAATTCGTCGCGCTGTTGCAAACGAATCTGCAATTGATATTTCCCCGTGCTCTGCCCATCCAGCGTCGCCACCGGGGTTCCCTCGCCAGGAGCGCTGCGAACACGAACATAGTAGGTACCGACACTACCGGGAGTCCCATGCAGGACGTAGTGCATCCCGGCGTCGCGGAAATTTTGCGACCAGTAGTCGCCACCGAGCAACGGATTCTGCGTTAATGAAAAGGCGCCGGGATTGCTGGCACTAGGGATCACCGTCCCCGGAAAAGCCACATCGCCCGAACGGACCGAGCGAGCCAGCACGGTGCCGTTGCTGGCCAGTATTTCCACAATCACATCCAAGGTAGGATCGGTCCGATCAATGTCGATCCAAACGGGCGTCCCCGCCGTGCCGCGAAAACTGTAGATGTCCACATCGCCAGGATCATCAGGGCTGATGAATCCGTGAACTTCAAACCCCAGCCGACGCGTTTCGTCACCACTTTTCTGATTCGGTGCCAACTGGCCCAGTTGTTGTGCGGTCGCAATCGTGCGGTTGACATCGCGACCGCTGGTCAACGGGGTTTCGTTCTCGCGCACGATCGCCACGTTGCGGTCATTGCTCCACTGGTCGAACAGCAGCCCGCGCCAACCGCCAACCGCCCCGGTCGTGGGACTGGCCGAATTGTTCGTATTGGTGACGACCGAACCATTGGGCGCAAACCCCGCACCGACACTATCATCGTCCAAATGTGTCATTAAGACGGGGAATCCTGGACGTCCCAGCACGTGAATCGTTCCGCCCACCCGGTCCACAATATCCAGGGGCGTCCCGGTCGCGGTAAATCCCGCTTCCGCTCCCGCCAATTTGATCACCAGGCTCTCCGAATTGCTGCTTTGCAGTCGCAACCCGCCATAAGTGTGAAAATTATCGACCGTGATCGTATTCTGCAGGACATGCACGATGTCGGTGTCATCCCAAACGCTTTCGGTTGTCAATTCTTCGCCTCGGATGACAACGCCGTTGATCGCGTTGTTGTCCAGTCGATTTCGACGAATCAACGGACCATGGTTGTCGTCAAACTGCGTGAAACGATCAATTGCACCGGTACTGCGTCCGTAATCGGGCAGGATCCAATGGTTCAGCGAGTTGGCGTTGATGCTGGCCACGGGGCCTGCGTTGTTAACGAAAACATTATCGACCACCACGGGCTGGCTGCCGCGTACGTACAGCGTCGCAGGCGAGTTCACCCCGCGACCGTTGCGAGATCCGCTGGCATTCCCGTTGGCGTTATCGCGAATTTCGCTGTTGGTGATCCGCAGATTGGCTTGATGGACCTCCAAGACATTAAAGGTGGTGGTCGCCCCTTCGATCGGTGAATCACCCCCTCCGAAAGTGATCAAGGCATTATCGATACTGCCCGAGGAAAGGTGCCCGAGATAAATCCCCGCCCACTGCCCCGGTGATCCCGTGGTAAATCCATTGGAGGTGGTGTCAAAGGAACCGCTGCCTCCGAACCGATCATCCCGCAGGGAAGTGAAAATCACCGGACGATTCGGGGTACCTTCGGCAATCAGCGAAGACGCCCCGCGTTCTGCTTCGATCCGCGCCCCTTGCATCTTCAGCACGATGCCGGGATCAACGACAATGCGACCGGCAGCCCTAGCCACCAACCCGGCGGCTGTGTTCAGCGGACCACCGGGATTGCCTTCGATGATCAAATTTTCCGTCAAAACATGGGTGATGTCGGAATCGTTGAACCGGATCGGCAAGGTCACTTTTTCAATTGTATCGCCCGCAGGGGTCTGCACGCGAATGAACAAACCGTCAATCGAGTTGCTTAGTAGGTAATTGCCTAAAATATCGGGACCGATGCGGCCATCGGAATCGTCAAAGCTATCGGGGTTGGCGGAAATTGCCGCTGCCGCACTTTGACGAATCGTGTTGAACCGAGCGGTTGGACGCGAGTTGATAATATGGATTGGCGAAAAAACGGTCTCTTCCGAATCCACGAAAACCTTGCCGCCCCCGTGCGATACATCCAGGTGCGTGACATGGTTCAGGTAAATCTGTTCCGTCGCCATGTCCGAATCCTGCCGGAACACAATTCCACCAAAGTCACCCGGTTCCAGGTCACCAATCCCATCGGAATCACCACCAAAGGAATCGTCGTGGAAGGAACGGAGCCAAACCGGCAACGCAGGAGTCCCCAAAACCTGGATCGAGGCCGCCGCGCGGTTAACATTCAGCGACGAGGTGCCTGCATCCAAATTCGCCTTCCGCATCTTGATCAGTGTTCCCGCATCCAGCACAACAGTTGTCCCCTGAGGAACAACAAATTCGGCACCGTCACGCAGCACAATGTCGTCGGTATCGACGCCCACCAGATAAGGGATGTTGTCGGCCACCGTCTGATCATCACCATCCAGACCACCATTGCCGACAATGCGAACGATGTTGGGGGCATGCAGAAGCGTCGGCGTTCCCGACAGGTCCAAGTCGTCCACAGCACTAAGCCGAATTACTTGGCCATCTACCGTCGCCGTGGTCGTCAAAGACGACTGAGCGTTGATGCGGTCAGCGATCTCCGTAGGCATATCGAGTGCCAATCGATCAATCGTCGTGCCCGTAGACACGTCACCGAACGTAAAGATTATACGGTTGACGCCGTCGTCGACAATTAACTGGTCGGCCGCTTGGATCCCCGAGGTGTCTATGGGAACGACGATTCGCGTTCGAGCGGCTTCCAGTGCGGTGTCTAGGTTGGCGAACGGATCGGCAAGCGTACCCGTACCCCCAGTACCACCGAGCAACGGATCGTTGGTGCGGTCGACATAGATGGTGTTGGCCGGATCACTGGCCTGAAACCAAAACGAGAATTTGCCGCCTGGGCTGCCATCACCGTTGCCATCGATTGCAGTACCGTCCGCATCACGCAACAAGCCCCCACGGTCGGCCTGGAAATGAAGCTTCAAGCTGTAAACACCATCGGTCGTCCCACCGTAACCGGAGTCGGGGACGTTGGGATCGTAATTCTCATTGCCCGCGCTGCTAACGCCAACAAAATAGGTTCCCGGTTGGACCTGGAATTCCAGGAAAGAATCGCGTCCAAAGTAACGGTTATTGCGCGCGATCAATTCCCTTTCACCGTTGTCGTTTTCGCGATACAGGGTCAAGACCGTATCCAGGCGACTGGACAATGCCAAACGCTCCGCGAGCGTTTCCACCTGCAGTGTCCCCGCTTCGGACACGTCAAACCGATACATATCAATGTCGGTGCTGTTGGGCGGAACCAGACGTTGCAGGTGAACGATATCGTGGTCGCCAGGAAGGATGTTCCCCGGCGGAGGATTGTCAGGATCTCCCATCACCGATGGCAGTTCGTACGAATGGAACAAACCCAGAGAATGCCCTATTTCATGGAACATCAACCGAGTGAATCCATCCCCATAAGACCGATTGGCATCCTGGAAGCGAGCAGCGTTAGCGATGGCTCCACGCAAGCCCCCGAGTCCCGCCACAGGGGAGGTGGGTGGCATATCGGGCTGAAACGCACGTAAGTCGGTCTTGCCGATTTCAAACCCTTCGCCGATTTCCGATTCCGTGAACTCGTATCCCGACAGGCTGGCGTAGATTTCGAAAATCGTTCGCACGATCTGTTTTTCGGCTTCGGTGATTTCGTTTGGGAAAGACTGCCCCAAAAAATTTGTGTGCGTATCGGGAAAGTGATAAAACCGCTGGCGAATCTCTGCAGGCACCGTCGGTGTGGTTCCATTGGGAAGGACCGTTCCCGCTAGCAGCGGAATGTGTACCTCACGCTGAATCTGCCGGTGACCCGGCTCGTCCTGACCACCCGCCCATGGCGGCAGAGGAATCAGTTGAGGCTCAATTTCACCAATCAGGCTCAAGCCCGCAGCCCCCAAACTACCCAGATCGGTCGCCGTGTTGAAAGTGTTGTTGTCATCAGAAGCGTCGATCGGGTTCCCCGTTACACTCGCCTGCAACAGGTAGGACCCCGTTCCGTCCGCGCTGGTGACCCGTATAAAAAACGTTCCGGCCGAAACAACCTCGTAGGAGGGTATGGAGCCATCGACTCCAGCCACCGTGGTCACGCTGGCACCGGGGATTTCATCGCCTGCGGAGTCTAGAAGAGCAACGGTGAGAGCCAATCCCGGTTCTTGCGGCGTGATGTCAATTTCCAAGTTACCCGGTTCCAGCTCAACCTGGTACAGATCGACGTCGTCATCGTCGTCATGCTGGCCATTGATATCACCCAGATAACCATTGAAATCGAAGCGATTCTCATCAAACAACGTTCCGACCCGAATCGCCGTCGCAGTCGTTTCGTTCAATCCGCCCGATTGCCCCACATCCAGGCGATAGGTACCCATGGGGATATCGTCGGCAAACGTCAAAGTGATACTGTTAGTCTGGCGATCATAGACAGCACTTTCAGGCAGCATGATCGTGTCGTCGCTCGGGTCCGCTGTTCCTTGCGTGTTGATCAACCGAAAGAACCGGGGATCCTCGGCATCGTCTTGATTGAGAGCTTGATCATCAAAGTAAACCACGATCTGGTCGTTGCGCTGCGTGAGCTCTTGCCGCCCAGGAGTTGGCCCAGGCGTCCTCAGGATCGGTTGCGGCACCACCGAGACGACTTGCGCACCACGATCCAGGCGGAAGTTCAGCACATAATCGGTGCCGCTGCCGAAGGCCTCGTCGAACTGATTTTGCAGCGGGTCATCCCCCGTACCGATGACTTGAAGCTGGTAGAAGTCATCGGGAAAGGCGAACGATTCGTCGGTCGCATTCCATGCCGCGCTACTG
>SLFV01000169.1 GCA_007124075.1 Roseimaritima sp. | reverse complement strand
GCTCGTCGGTCACTCGGTCGGGGCGATGATCGGCATGTTGGAGGCGAACATGTCGACACAGCGTGTGATCGGTTGGTTGACCAGTAAAGTCAGGACGCGTCGAACCGGGCAGACGATGGTTGCGGGTCTGGGGCTGGGATTCTTTTTCGACGACTACGCCAACACATTGCTGCTGGGCGGATCGATGCGTCCGGTGTGTAAGCAATTAAGAATTTCACGCGAGAAACTAGCCTACCTTGTCGATTCTACTGCGGCACCGGTCGCGGGACTTGCTTTGATCAGCACGTGGGTGGCAACGGAAATCAGCTTGATTGAAAAGGGCCTCCCGGCTGGGTTTGAGGCGACAGCCTTTCAGGTGTTTTTGTACTCGATTCCCTACCGTTTTTACGCCATTTTTTGCCTGCTGTTAGTATTCCTGGTGGCGATGACGGGTCGCGATTTTGGTCCGATGCTGCAGGCGGAAGCTCAGGCCAACAGCAATGCAAAACGACAGGCAGACAATTTCGGTGCAAATACCGGTATCGATCGTGATTCGACGTTTCATCTACCCTCGCTTGCCGCAGTCGTGCTGCCCTTGCTGGTTTGCATTGCCGCAGTCCTTTGGGTGCTGGTAGATTCGGGATCGCGGGCTAGGCAAGCAACCGGAAAAACGCTGGGTGGCGGGGCGAGCGGTTGGGCGGAAACGATTGGCAGTGGTGATTCGTATCAAGCGTTGATCATGGGTGGACAGGCGGGCGTATTGGCTGCCTTGCTGGCTGCCCTGATGGTTGCTCCGGGCTGGAAAACCGTTCGCAGATGTATCTTGGGGGGGATGGCAGGTGCGTGGCGAATCATGCCAGCTATGGTTGTACTTTGGTTTGCTTGGTCGATCTCTGCAATGACCGACGAAGACGCATTAAACACGGGGGGGTACCTGGGGACGGTGTTGGAACGTGGGTTACCCGACTGGTCGTTACCGACGTTGGTTTTTATCGTGGCGGGTTTTGTGGCTTTTTCCACCGGGACAAGCTGGGGCACCATGGCATTACTGACTCCACTGGCGATCCAACTGGCGGTACGCCTGGAAACGGATGCAGAGGGCATGACATTTATGAGCGGCAATTTCATTCCGGCTACGGTCGGCAGCGTGTTGGCTGGCGCGATCTGGGGTGATCATTGTTCGCCGATTTCGGATACGACCGTCTTGTCCAGTCGTGCTTGCGGCTGCGATCACATCCAGCATGTCTGGACGCAAATGCCGTACGCCATGGTGGCGGCGTCTGTGGCGATTGGACTCGGGACGTTGCCCGCGGGTTGGGGGCTGCCTTTTTGGGTCAGCATTCCCGCCGGAGGCCTAACCTTGTGGCTGGCCCTGGTGTGGCGTGGGCAACCGGCGTCGGCTGACAGCATTGCAAGCAAGGAGGAAGCATGAAGCAAACGTTGCCCCGTTGGTGGAAGGCGTGGCAGCGGCTGGCACCGCGTTGGCTCCGCGACCCGCGTTCCCCACATTCACAACAAGGGTTGCTGTACATTCTTAACGAACTGGAAAACGATGGTTGTCCTGTCGATCCTCTACGCGATTGGAAACCCAGCAAGTCGCAAATTGCGGCTTTGGAAATGGCGCTGGTGGAAATGGGCAAATTGCTGAATCCGCATTACAAATCGATCGCGAAATCGCTCCAGCGAATCCGTGACAAGTTCCGTGAAGTCGCGATCCCACAGATTGTCTTTGAGATGTTTGTTGTCAACGTCGCCGGACGCGGCAAGCGGATTGCAAGTCTTCCCGAGGTGGTCAATCAATTTCGTGGGGAAGCCAAAGCCGAACGTCCCAAACCTTCCAGGAACACCACTCGCAGTCGCCAAGCGCGGCAGAGACTGGAACGCGCCAGGCTGGAAATGCCTAGTGCAACCAATTGGGGACGCAATGCATCTAGTTTCAATGTTTACATTGACGAAACCTGGCCAGGCACTCGCAAGCGAAATGCGGAGGGGGTCATTGCGGGCATCGTCTGGGAGGGCGATCAACCTGATTTCGAGGTATTGCCACGCGCCAAAGATCACCGTTACGCTTCGTTGCAAGCCTACCAGATTCTGGAGGATCTGTTCCGATGTCCGCGCGCACTACCATTTATCATGCCAATCCGATTGGATGATCGACATGGCGCAGCCAGCCAGCATTACGACGATTTGTTGCAGGCTTGTATCCAAATCCTTCTTGGCTGGTTGCTGCCGGTCGACGGGGTCCCAGCAGCGGTCCGAATTTGGATGGATCATGATTCTCAGCATCCCCACGGTTTTGATCAAACCGATTTCTATCAAGGCCTGTTACGTGGCGCTTCGCGGTATGCGCGGTGGCAGATCGAACAAGTCTCGTGGTACGATTTGGAACAGGTGGACAGCTACTTGGCCTACGCCGACCAACTGGCGTACTTGGCTCGTGAAAGCACCCCTGCAAACCGCGATTTAGGCCAGATCGCGAATTTTAAGGAGTTGCCCGGCTACGTACCCTTGTCAATGGATCTGGTACAACGACTGCAGCGTTTGGAGCATCTTGAGGAGAACGGGGATGTCGCGAATTTTTTAGAACTCGCCTCGCAATTACACGACACCCGAATCGGCCAGCTTCTCATCGACGATGTGCGTCGTCGTTTGGCAGGACGACACGATCTTCAGTTGCAATTGCTTGAAACCCTGGATCGACGATTCCAGATGCGGAACCTGGATCTAAGGAAATTGGAACGGGCCATTCATGTTGCGCAGCGGACGATTTCGTTGACCCCGCAGGAGCAAGGGATCCGCGCGCGATTGCTGGCGATTGCGGTACATTTTCAACGATCTAATTATGATGGGGATCCGGAGCGGGTAACCGATGTCGTGCAGGAATACGAATCGCTGCGAGTCAAAGCGCTGGAGGATGTCCCCGAATTGGTCCTGGAGTGTGACTTGCATCTAGCGGGCATTTTTGCCGACCGCTTGGAATACTTGCAGGCCTTGGCGATTACCTCCGAATGGATCAACGATCGACGTTTCCCCTATTTGTCCCGATTTCAGCGGGCCAAAGTCCTAACAGCGCGGGGGCAATTCCTGGCAATCGTTGCTGACCACGACGCGGCTGAGCAGACCTTGAGATATGCCGTCGAACTGATCGAGGCCGCAGAATTGGCCTTGCCCAGTTTACAAGGCTGGCGTGAGCTTCCCGCAGGTTATCGCGCTCACAACGCGATTGACGCGGGGTCCGGCAACGGGTGGCAGTTGTTGGTCGATGCGATCGGCGACCCGGAGTCTTTTCTACATCGGGTGTTGCAAAACGAGGACCCGAAACACGATCGTTACCGGCATCGCCTGCTGCTGCGCGCAATGGCCGCTTTAGGACGTAACGCACCGCTGAGCGGTTTAATGCAAGCATACGTCCAGGCGTCCGCATCTTGGACAATGGGTGAGGGCGAGCCATGGGCCGAAATCGCGCTGTACCGTGCCTATCTGCTGTGGAAAGTCCGCGAACCACAGCAAGCGTCGCGATGGTTTGAACGTGCGTTACTGTCGCTGCATCAGATGGACGGGGCAACGATGCGTCTATTGGTCGCGTCTATCGGCACGATCGCCTACTGTTGCTTTGATGACCAGCATTTCCATGATGCGGCACAGACCGCTTGTGAACAGGTCGCACCGATTTTACCGGCAGCGCGATCAACGATCGAAAACCTGCAAGCAATCCTGCGACGCCCCGATTTGGCACGGGTAGATGGGCTGATGCGATCTCTAAAGTTTCATTACCACTAATCCTCTCTGCCGCCGTGAAGCGAATAGCGGGGGCAGATGCACAGCCCGGCAGCCCAACGTGGAACGATCGATAGGACTAACGCTAAATTTTCATCAGATCTATCTTGCGGACGTCCTGCTTCAGCATCTACAAGCCCACATCTTTGTTCCATTTCCTGCTTGCAGAGACCACCTCGATGCTACCTGCTAGCCGTACGTTCGTTGCGTATTTTTTGTTCTTTTGTCTGTTGGTGCTTGTCGCCTGGGGACCCGGCCATCAGCGACTGGGACGTTTATCGGCGCAGCAGCAGATCAGCGAGGAAATGGTACAGCAAGCACTGGACACACAACTACCCGAAGACCCTAGCAGTGTGATCGCGGTGGTTGGACGCAATCCTATCCTGCTGGCCGATGTCATGCCCAAGGTTCAGGCCCGATTGAAAGCAATTGAAAAAAAACAAGGACGTGAGCTAACCGAGCATGAACGCAAATTCGGCGAAGTGAATATTCTGCGTGGACTACTGCAGCAGGTGATTCAAGCCAAAATGATGGGCGAGGCGTTTGTCCTGAAGCAAGTCGGTACCGCAGATGCTGGCAAGCGGGCCGAGGTGCAAAGAATGATGCAAGGGCGAGCGCGGAAGTTGTTTTTTGAAAATCAAGTCCCCGAAATGATCAAGCAGCTCGAGGTCACCGACCTGGCGGAACTGGATGAGAAATTGAGAGCGGAGGGAACTTCCCTGAAAACGCAGCAACGGGATTTTATCGATAGTGTTCTGGGACAGATGTTCCTGCAGGAAATGATCAATCAAGATCCAAAGGTCAGCGTGCTGGAGATCTACAATCACTACGATGAGAATCAGGACGATTACCGATTGTTAGCCCGAGCGAAATGGGAGCAACTGACCGTCCGTTTTGATCGTTTTCCCAGTCGACAGGAAGCGATGCAAGCGATCGTGATGATGGGCAATGAGGCCCTGTACGGTGGAAATATGCAAGCGGTCGCGAGGGTCAAAAGCCAAGAACCCTTTGCGAACCAGGGCGGACTGCACGACTGGACGAATCTTGGATCGTTGGCTTCCACAAAGCTGGAGGATCAAATCTTCTCACTGCCTCTGAATAAAATGAGCGAGGTGATTGAGGACGAAATCGGGTTTCATATCGTCAAAGTTGTGGAGCGCAAGCCAGCAGGAATCCGGCCGATATCGGAAGTTC
>SLFV01000353.1 GCA_007124075.1 Roseimaritima sp. | reverse complement strand
GCGGCAGTGGCGGGTTTGCCCTTGGAAAAATTTCCTGGTTGGAATGGTCAGTTAGCCAACGAATTGTTTACTCGGACCAAAGGAAGCGGGGCCGAGGTTATCAAGCGTAAAGGGGGCGCGGGGTTCGCCGTCGGAATTGCGATCCGCGATTGTATTGACGCTTTTGTTCTGGACCAACGTCGTTTGTTGCCCGTCAGCACCGTCCAGCAGGGCTGCTACGGGATTCGTGATGTCGCATTGTCGGTCCCGACGGTCGTCGGCCGAATTGGCGCGATCGATCGACTTGAAATTGACCTGTGGCCGAAGGAAGTTCAAGGGCTGCGAGCCAGCGCTGGCAGTCTCCGAAAAACGCTTGACGTTGTCCTGCAAAGGATCGGTGGGTGACCCCCTCATCACCGGGTGGAGGCGTTTGCCGCCGCCCGGTGTAACCGTTCGGAAGCTAAACCGGGATTTGCCGGGCACCGCCTCATCGCGTCGCCCCCGGCGATTCGCTTCACTGCGGGGGGTGTCAAAGGGACGTCGAAGTTTCCTAGAGCGATTCCATATGCTGCGGTCCGCTCAGCTATTCGGTCAGTTCGAAGTTGACCTCCATGTTTTTTTCCTCAATGATCGTCACCTTCAGTCCCGAAGTTTCAACCGACGCGTACCGCTGGGGTAGCAGGTTCTTTGCCACCGATTCGGTAACGTTTGGATCATAGTTGGGATCGTCCTCCGAAACTGCAGCACCCTGAGACGGTGCATCATACTTCATAATGGCGACCAGATATTCACCCGGCACGGCACCATCACCGGGTTCAAACGTCGTTAGATCATACCGACCCTGGTCGTCGGTCACACCCGCAGCGCCACGAGAAGCATCGGTCAACTGGAAGCTGAGCGTCGCATTTGCCACCGGCTGACCGTCCATGGTGACCGTACCCGAAACGGGATAAGTCGCAGGCCGATCACTGGGAACCCCTGGGCCGCACCCCGGTAACAAACAATAGGAAACTAAAATCAACAAGCTTCGCGATACGATTCGCGTCATCGGATATTCCTTTCAAAAGAAACGATCAATAGCGTTCTTACCAAGTCAAACGCCCGACCGATCGACTGTGAACAATCGACAACGATCGGGCAATCCTAATTGAAGCATCAGCAGACCACTAAGCGTGGACAGAGTGAACCCTAAAATTCACCCACCGTTTCGCCACCGTTTTTCGATCCCAAACCGCCCCATACTCCGTAAGGACTGAATCCTGAATTCACGGGGGGAGCTGCCAGATTTCCAGTGTCGATGGTTTGGCTAACAAATCGTACGGCACCATCAGCCATCAGCACATTTACACCGCCAGGATGGCGGCTAGTTGGTGGAAGCAAAGCAACGGTATTGTCTGAGTTCGGATTGTCGCCGGACGAGCACGAAGCTGAGTTAGGCGGCAGCACGGTATTGAAGCCAACCCGCTCGGCTTGGCCATCGGTGTACTGATGACCCCAGCGTCCCTTGACCGTCAAACCAGCAGTGAAAAATCTCCCGGTAACCACAGCAGGAGTCATGCAGATCTGCGGATTCGTGTTGGATCCAGCGACACTATTGGCGATTCCTTGCACAGCCTCAACCTGGTTTAGCCCAACCGTCGTCGGCCCACCGTTGGTTTGCGAACCTAACCGCTCGCTCATCATGATTGTGTTGCTCGTGCCATCGATGATCTCGGCAAATCGAGTCGCTTGCCCGAACACACCGCGATTGTCCCCCGTGTAACCTGGATTCAAGCCCGTGACACTGTCGCCCATGCTGAAGGCATAGTTGTGAGAGCGGTCGTGGGAGAAACCTCCGGCCGCCGAGGGGCAAAGAACGACCCCGGGAGCATTATTCCAAACACCCCAACTGTTCCAAGCGTAGGGACCACCAGGGCTGATCCCGGCGGCCGGGTCGCCCGCCCGAATCAGATCGTACATTGCACCCTGTTCATAAAACGGCATCAGAGAGACGAATGCGCTCAATCGTCCAGCGTTATTGATCCCTCCCGGGGCACCTGATTGCCAGCAGCAAGTTCCGCCACGACGAAACGGCAATGCGTTGTAGGTGTCATGGTAATTATGATTCGCCAAACCAAACTGTTTTAGATTGTTACTGCACTGCATGCGACGCGCAGCCTCGCGGGCCGCTTGGACTGCGGGCAGCAACAGGCCAACCAACACGCCAATGATCGCGATCACGACCAACAATTCCACTAAAGTGAAACCCATTCTTGCACAACGAGTTGCACCCACGTCTATCTTCTTGCCAATCAATACCATCTCGTGAACACTCCGAAAAATCCAGAAAGAAAATGCGAGCCACAAAACCAGGGCGAAAACAACGAGCCGTTCCCGAATGCGGCCCAAACATAGCTCGCAATTAACGTAATGTTATTCAGGCTTTAATCTCGCGTAAAGGCGGTAACTCTTCCCCACCCAGCCAATTGTCCCCCGCCAATTTAGGTGGTTTTTTTGCGGGAGTTGTGGCTTGCTGGTTTTGGAATAAGCTCGCAGTCAGCTCATGCAGGGGTGTGCCTTGGAATCACAGGGGTGTCATTGAATATCCTTCAACGATCCGCGTTGTTCGCGTTGCGGCAGTGGAAACTTGCGACTGCCAACATTCATCCCGAACGCCCGCCGTTCGGTTGCTAAACTGAGCTTGACCTAAATCGCAAATTAGGTAAACTCTGGAAACCTGGCAGAATTCAATGGGAGCGAAGGAGCGGTGCTTCTTGTCGCTTACGACTTCTTGGTAGATTATCCTGAATTGGGGTAGTACGAAGAAGCGGGGATCTGTTAGGAGATCGCTATTCCGGGTCATGCCAGCCGCGTACAGGGAGGATTATCTGCCATGTCCACAAAAACCGTATTCACCACGGGTGAAGCTGCGAAGATTTGTAAAGTCAGTCAGCAGACCATTATCCGCTGTTTCGACAATGGGTCGCTGAGGGGATTTCGTGTCCCGGGCAGCAAGTTTCGTCGGATCCCGCGCGATCACTTGGTCGCCTTCATGAAGGAGAATGGAATTCCGACCGACGCGTTGGAAAGCGGCAAAAAGAAGGTGCTGATCGTTGATGACGACGAAGATTTGGTCGATTTGATCTCCGATGGGTTTCGCCGCGATGGTCGTTTTGAAATTCGGACCGCAAATAACGGTTTTGATGCGGGGATGCAGGTTCGCGAGTTCCGTCCAGATTTGGTGGTTCTTGACGTGATGCTGCCCGACATCAACGGACGCGAGGTTTGCCAGCGCGTTCGCAGCGATTCGGCTTTGGACATGGTGAAGATCCTGTGCATCTCCGGGATGGTAGAACAGGACAAGGTTTCCGGTTTAAAGGCTGCCGGTGCAAATGATTTCATGCAAAAGCCTTTTGACATCGATACCTTGGTTAGCCGCGTTTGCGACTTGGTGGAAATCGAACGGCCGGTCAGTTCGTGAGTCGGCCATGGAACTGTTGCCCTCCCTGCGGTGGTCCGGCAAGCGTTGGTGGCTGCCGTTGGGTGATTCAACGGCGAATTCACTTGCTACGATGTGGCTGGACGACCAACCTTCCTCCGGGAATCACGAGTTCACCCAGCGTATCATTCAGCTTTTTGCGCATGACCCTGCCTTGCTGTGCTACTGTGTTGTGCAGTTTAGCCGCTCGCGTGACACCAACCGAACCGATTCGGTCACGGTTGAACAACTTGCCCGCTGGTTTCAGCTTCGGGCGATGCGTTTGTTTGCGGTCGCGGATTCACACTTGGCTGCACCGTCCGTTTTGCCCAGGCATCGTGAATCTTGGAGCAAACTAGGCGAAGCGTGTACAACGATGCCTCGCGAACAATGGCAACAAACGTGGTCGCAGTGGTTGGCGGTGTTGCGTGGCAAGCCTCCAAGACGTTGGCAAGCACGGTGGCCGGAGCTGATCTGGGCAACGAAGCGTACGGGTTTGCTGCCACGTCCCGAGATACCACGGTATGCCAACGGTTCTATTCCTTTGTTAAAACTGGCCGAGGTTGTTCGCGACCGGACGCAGCTACGTCACCAGTTTCAAACTCACTTGCAGGCGGCCAAACAATCATCACTGAAGCAATTCGCTTACGGATTAACCCATGAAATCAATAATCCGCTAGCCAACATTGTCAGTCGTAGCGAGCAGGTACTGGATCAGTTGGCAGAAATCAACGCCCAACCGCAGCGACAATCTCTTGGACGTGTTGTCCAGCAAGCAATGCGAGCTCACGAATTGCTGTCCGATGTTATGTTTTACGCACACCCACCACAGCCGCAAATCGACAGGGTAGAAGTGAAGGCGGTGATCGCACGTGTGTTGGACGATTTCAGGCAGCGGTACGCGGAACAGCAGATCGAATTTTTGGCGGTCAGTGGACAGGCAATCGATTGTCGGGCTGATGGAGAAATGATGCACGACGCTTTGCAAGCATTGCTGCGAAATGCAGCCGAAGCGATCGGAGTTGGCGGACGCGTGCTGGTCGCGTGGCAACGCCAAGGGGCGCGGGTGTTGATCGAAGTTGCCGACAGTGGGCCGGGGTTGTCAGCGGAAGCCGTAGAACACGCGTTCGACCCGTTTTTTAGTGGTCGCGAGGCGGGTCGTGGACTGGGGCTTGGACTGTGCCGAGTGTATCGTATTGCTCGTCTGCACGGCGGTGGTACTTCGCTGCGCAGCGGAGTCGCGGGGTGCACGGCACGCTTTTGGATAACGGATTCGTGACATATGGCATCTTAAGCCTGTTGCCTTCGTTGGTAGCGATTGTTTTGGCGATCATGACGCGCCGAGTCATCGGATCGTTGATCGTTGCCGTGATCGTTGGTGCGGCGATTTTGGCCTGGAATGCCGATACTCCCCGCGACGGATTCGCAAGGTTTTGGCCAGTGCGGACGTTGCAGGTCGCGGGACTGTCTTTTTATGAGTCGGTCGTTGACGAAGACCACGTCAGCGTATTGGCATTCAGCCTGCTG
>SLFV01000306.1 GCA_007124075.1 Roseimaritima sp. | reverse complement strand
ATTTCTGTTCAAGTTAATGGTGCCGTTCCCCTCCGTTGAGGATTTGGAAAGCATCATGAGCCGGACCACCAGCGACCTGACGACCGTTGTATCCCATTGCCTAAACGAGGAGCGCCTGCTGCAAATGGGTCGTCTGGCGAGACAAATTCCGATCGCTGACCCGATCCGCCGCGTAGCGATCGAATTAATCATGCAGAGCCATCCTAGCCACGACTTGGCCACGCCCATGGTGCGTCGATTCGTTCGCTACGGCAGCAGCCCTCGGGGGGCACAGGCATTGATTCTGGCTGCCAAAGTCAAAGCCATCCTAGATGGGCGTTACCACGTCGCCAGCGAAGACATAACAGCAACCGCGCACCAAGCATTGCGGCACCGAATTTTAATGAATTTCGAAGGTCAAGCCGAAGACGTGAAGGTCGACGAGGTGATTGATGAGATGCTCGGGGAAGGTCAAAAACGTCGTTAGGATCGATCGGGTAACGGTACTTTCACCGCAGGGCGATGATCTGTTGCAGTGGACGAAGCACTTGATCGACCAAATAGTCATCGACCAACTCTTTTCCCAAGGCTGCCAACCTGGAAAATTCCCTGGCGTAGTCCTCCTGGCCGCCTAAACTATCGAAACGGCGGACCGTCAGGTAAACGCTCAGCGGTTCCTCCGGATAATCACCCGTGCGGACCTGATACGCGGTGGTCCGCGTTTCGCAGGCGATGCGGCACTGCGTGCGACAGCTATCATCCAAACTAAACTGGATGACCGGATCGTGCCCCAGAATCTGCATTCCGGGAATCCCCAATAACTTTTCGAATCCGGGCACCACGCCCAAAGCTTCGGTCAGCACAGCGTTTTGGTCGCCACGAAACAGGAAGTCAAAACCGAAGACGACGCTGAGTGTTTCGCAATCCAGGGGACTGATCGAAAGGGTGTAAGGAACCTGTTCCAATACGAATCGATGCAGGCGACAAGCCTGCGCATAATCCTTCGGATTGACAATCCCACAATTGATCCGTCGCGTTTCGATCGACGTCCAGCCATAATTTTCACCTTCCTTATCTTCCTCCAATACGAACTCCCCCGGTTCACGGGAATAGAAGTTTTGCATCCTGGGAAACGTACGTCGGACTTGTTCGAAATGGTATAAAACCTGCTCACGCTGTGTCGGCAAATCCATTTGCGTGGCAAGATTCATGTTAAAGTAAAGATCATCACAAAAGGCGGCGTAGCCTTCCATCAGCGGACTCCGAATATTCAAAAAAAAGCAGTTTTAGTCGACTCGACGGATCAAACCGAATCGCCAGTCCTAATTTGCTGGAAATGGTTAAGACAGCAAATTGCTTGTTGTCTTCCGCCAACTCATTGTACGTAACTTGGCGCAGGATGGCCAACAGGCGGCCCGATCGCTGGCACCAGCGTGCGCCCGGCTGCCCGCTTACATTTTTAAAACACCGCCATCAGATTGCCATTGACGCTCGCAACGCTTTGTTCTTAGGTTCCGACGGGCCCGTTACAGACAAGGTAGTTCAAGTTTATCCGGCTCGCCTGAAGAACTTTTCGGGTCCCGGACACCGTTTTTATCGTCGAACCGATTCAATTAATCCGAATTTGCTAAAGGCAGTGGCTTTATCAGTCGAACCACCCTATAAGGGTGGATTTTTACCGTTGACGACGCGAGTGGCCGCCTGCGTTTCACGCGTCGCTAGCACGCAGGATGGATCCGACTCCATGCTATGGTAGGTAGCCTGGGAGTTGGCAAGCACTACAAGGATGGATGGATATATGCATTGCCGAATCGATGCGAAGCATTTGAGAATGATCGCTTGTTTGCTGATGCTCACCACGATATCGACGGGGTGCCGGTCTGGTTCCACCTGGAACGCTTGGAGCTGGGGTAAGAAACCATCGCCCGAGGCATTGGCTGGCGAAGGCCCCTCGTCCACTTATCCGCTGCCACCGTCGCACAGTTCAAACCCGACCGCGATCGCATCGGTTGCGGGCGGAACGGCGGAACCAAACAAGACCAGTCAACAGCTTGCAAACAATGCCTCCCCAGCGGCAACCGTGACGGATTCACAGGCAGCAGCACCAAATTACAGTGCCGCCGCGGCCAATGGTTTTGCCGGTTTGGCGAAGCAAAGCCAACCTACGACGCAACCCAATGCCTCCACGGCGTCGAATCCGACGCCTGGACCCTCTGGGTTGGCCGCCGAGAAAGGTTCGTTTGGTTACGCGCAAGCCGCGACAGCCAGTGGATACCAGTTCGGTGGTGGGACGCCCCAGACAGCTTCTGATCCCAGTACGATGCAGCCCAATGCCTCTGCGGCTTCGGGAATTACGGCTCCCCCCAGTGTTTCTCAGACGACAGCGGCCAGCAACGGTGGTTTCTCCTTACCGCACGGGTCCCCTGGCGTACCGGCCAGCCAACCTACAGGTTATTCTTTGCCGGACGATCTGGTCAGCAACGCAACCAAAACTGCCCCAGCGACCAAAGATGGTCCCGCAACGGTGGGATGGGGACTTCCGGAAGCCGCTCCGGTGCCAGTGGCCACAACCGCTTCTGCTGCTGCGGCATCTGCGGAGCAACCTTCCGCTCCCAGCTACCGGCCGGGGAGTACAAAAAATGCCACTAGCTATCCGGGTGGCTTTGATGGCTCCGGATCGGGCAGCATGATGCGCTGATATCCGCTGATCATGGGGAAGCATGTCCCGTAACCTTTTCCGCCGCAATCGCCCAGTTGGGGATCAACGTGGGAATGGAGCCCCGGACCGGATAAAGCCAAGCCCCATCTTGTGAAATCAGCAAGGCGTCGACTACTTGTTCGACACGTCGTTCGCCGCGATCAATTAAATGCCCTCGTTGGATCGCTTCATTGCATTGCTGGATTAGCGTCGCGTCTGCGATTTGCAGCGGTAATTTTGTGATCGGGCAGCGGATCAATGGCAACAAATTAGGATCGATCATGGATTCTTTGGGTCATTAGAACGAAACTGCCAGAGGGTCGACCTGAAGAAATCGAAAAAACGCTCTAGGGCCAGAGCGTTAACTTCTCTACACTCCGCAGGCAGTCAATGGAATGTAACGGATTGCTTGTGGTACGGAGAGGGTGCATGGACGCAATCTTACGCTACGGTCGTACGGTTTTCGTGCTGGTTGTAATGATCGGACACGCAGGCGCAGTGTTTGGTCAAGGCTCGTCGCGAACTGAAAACTTCCTGATCTCCGCCCCCACGCAACAATTGGCTGTTAGCGTTGGTGAAGCCGCCGAGCGTTACCGTCGCGAACTGGCCGATTACTGGTTGGGCTATCAGTTACCCCGGTGGCCCAACCCTTGCCCAATCAAAGTGGTCGCGGGTC
This sequence comes from Roseimaritima sp., assembly GCA_007124075.1. GTDB lineage: Bacteria > Planctomycetota > Planctomycetia > Pirellulales > Pirellulaceae > Roseimaritima. Next base: position 1,613 of record SLFV01000306.1, on the reverse strand, counting down.
CTCAGCTAGCGGCGCAAGGCGTTACGCATTACGACTTGAACCCTGTGCGAGACTTTCGCATGGAAGTGATTGGGACGACCGAGCGGATTCTTGATAGTGTGCTGCCGCATGAGGTCACGCATACGATTTTGGCGACTCACTTTGGGCGTCCGATTCCCCGTTGGGCCGATGAAGGTGCCTGCACAATTGTTGAACACGAAGCGGAAAAATCGAAACACGAAGCCCACCTCCGCAACTTTCTCCGGACACAGCGGGGCATCGCGATGAACAAATTATTCCTGTTGCGGGAATACCCCAGCGATATTCATCCCATGTATGCCCAAGGTTACTCGGTTTGTCGATTCCTAATCGAACAACAGGGACCACGGAAATTTATCAAGTTCATGGAAATGTATTTACAACAACCCAGTTGGACCGATGCGGTTCGGCATCACTACGGATATGAATCACTTGCCGAGTTGCAGGAGTATTGGCTGAAATGGGTTGGTGCCGGTGGTGGACCTGTGGAACGATATGCCAAAGTCCCGACGCTGGCGCAGCAGCAGGGAAGCTCGATCCAGTTAGCGGCGGCAGTCGATCAAAACCAACCACTCGCGGGGGCATCGTCGCCGTACATTCCTGTTGCCAAAGCAAGGACGGCCGCGCCCGCATCACCTGCGGTGGATGGTCCGGCGACGCTGGCGGCTACTGCGGGCGACAGTTGGTATCAGCGTCAGCGCGACAATCCCAATTCACGGACACCCGAAACCCCGAACACGGGTTCCGCAGTTCCCCCGAAAAATCAACAGCAACCCTATTCGGTCGCTCAACCCCAACCGCAACAGGGGGTTGGCTTGCAGCCCCAGTGGCCGCTTCCGGTCGGTGCAGCGACCAAGTGGCGTTGACCTGCCCGTGACGGAAGGTCGGCGAGAGAAGCTGGATACGTTATAATCTGAGGCTTCCCTTGCTGAACCCCGGAACATAAAGCCGCCAATGGGCAAAAAGAAGCAGACCAAATCGAGAGCCAAAAACGCTAAATCGTCCACCAACGCTCCTGCGGTGACGATGGTTTCGGAGAATCGCAAGGCCCGACATCAATACGAAATTCTCGATTCGCTTGAATGCGGGATCGTTCTAATGGGCAGCGAGGTCAAGGCGATGCGTGAGGGCAAATTGTCACTGGATGAAGCCTACATTCGCTTTCAACGTGACGAATTATGGTTGATTGGTGCCGACATCAGCCATTACTTCAATGCGGGAATGTGGAATCATGATCCACGTCGTCCGCGAAAGTTGCTGGTCCATCAACGCGAATTAAACAGCTTCGGCTTGAAGGCCAAACAACGGGGCCTGACTCTCGTTCCGCTACGTGTATATTTCAATCGTCGCGGCATTGCCAAATGCGTTATGGCGTTAGCAAAAGGAAAGCAGCTGCACGATAAACGGCAAACGATCAAGGAACGGGACACGCAGCGTGGTTTGCAGCGTGCGATGCGAAGGCGGTAGAGCGGTCGTTGTCAGTTGCCCCGAATTTGATGTTGGATGAATCGAGATGTTGTCTATCCAAGAACTTAAAAAGTCCTTTCCTCAACCCGGTGGGGGACGAATAACGATCCTTAAAATTCGTGATTTTT
>SLFV01000497.1 GCA_007124075.1 Roseimaritima sp. | reverse complement strand
GTTGTCGGAAAATTAGACCGTTTGGGAACATGGACTCACTGCCGCGGTCACTCGTCGTCGATAACCCCGGAGGGGCCGCGTGCCAAGCCCGCTACCCGATTGCAACCTGACGCTGGGGTTGGTGTCGTCTGGCTTCGGTTCTGGGTCGACCGAGGGTTCGTCACTCAAGACCTTCAATGAATGGTCTTTCCGACCGGTTCGCTCGGCGGTCGCCTCCAATTCACCTCGAACCACACGCACGTCACGTGGGGCATCGATTCCCAAACGAATCGTGTTGCCACTGACACGCACGACCGTGATCGTAATGTTTTCGCCAATCGTGATCTTCTCGTTCAACTTACGGCTCAAAACCAGCATCGCAAACTCCTTTGCTGAATGTAAATGATCCCGTCTCAACGGGTGTTGATGATACTTTTCAATTGCAGATGCCGTGCCAAAAACGCAAAGAATTTCCGGAATCAAGCCCGAACCACTCGTTACCGATGGGTTGACCCCGGTTGGAAGCCTTGCCAAGAGGTTGGAAAATTGAGAGTCTAGAAAGGGGCAGCCCCTTTTTTAACTGGCAGCTCACCGTTGGCAATTCAATGGCTTACAATTGACCGCGGGCAGGTAACCTCGATCGCCCCCACTATTGCGTATTGTGATTTTTACAACGGTTTACAATGAATTTCCTTTAGTGGTTCGTCAGCATCCAACGTTAGGGTAGTGGAATTCTCTAGAATTACCCTCGCTCGGGGAATTCTGGCGAATTCCACGACGGACCAACCCTAATTTTTATCGCTGACAAACCGCTAGTCTGCGGGTGCTGATGCTAGAGAGTACCGAATATGTGGAACAGGCGTACCTGTTTCAACTGCTGCGAGAACGGATCGTGGAGCAGATTCCGCTGCAAGAATTACTGGAGCAAGTTCAGGCGGAATTGCTAGCGACCACCAAACTGCCGATGGCGGTTGATTTTTTGCTAACGGAACTACGACACAGCGGGATCATCAGCCCTGCAATGCAGCGTTTGCGCCACTATTTCAGCAGCTTTCAGGTTTTCCTAGTGATCGAAGCCGAATCGGAATCGGGACGGTTCGACATGCGCGTCGCGTTGCAGGTGATGGAGCGGGAGGCAAAGTTTCGCTCGCAGAACCCCACCGCTCAGGCAAGTTTTATGTTTCAATTTGAAACGCTATGTCGCAACAGCCTGAACTACGACCGTGGTCTCCAAGCGATCGCGGAAGATCCGATCTATGACGAACCATGGCGAAATTGGATTCGACACGTGCGCAACCAGGTCGGGTTTGTTGATTTGGCAGACATGATTTTTTTACGTAGCGAGGAATATCTGCGTCTGCTGGAGCAGCAGGGAGGAGATCGCGGAAGTAAGCCGCTGCCTTTGTTCGGGGCCAAGGAGGGGCGAATCGCGGCGGCTAACCGCCGCCGAGACCCGGTCTATTTTTTCAGCGCGCTGCAGCGACATTTGGATTATCCCGCCGTACCACGACCGATTCCGCCCGACAATCGTCGCGAACTGATGGCCCAATTGACACGGCGGATGGAACGCATGGAAACTCGTATGAAACTGCTGGAACAAGAAACCCGAGGTGGGATTGATCTGACAAAATTTTTCGGGCCACCCCCTCCCTAACCATTGCAGGTCGATTGATGCTGATTGTTGATTCTGTCTGTAAAAGCTATCCAACACCAACTGAGCCACTGGAGGTTTTACGGGGTGTATGCTTGGAACTACGCGCCGGTGACAGCCTGGCGATTGTCGGGCCCAGCGGCTCGGGCAAAAGTACATTGCTACAGATTCTGGGTACGCTGGACGAACCAACTTCGGGTACGGTCACGTTGGAGGGAACCGATCCCTTTTCGCTTTCCCCCTCCGCGTTGGCACGATTTCGCAACCGAGAAATCGGCTTCATCTTCCAAGATCATCACTTGTTGCCGCAGGCCAGCGTTTTGGAAAACGTCCTGATCCCCGCTTTGGCAACGGGTCGACCGACCGCAGAGACCATCGCGCGGGCAACGGAGTTGCTGGAGCGTGTCGGTTTGGCAGAGCGGTCGACCCACCTGCCGGGACAACTTTCCGGAGGCGAACGCGAACGCGTTGCGGTAGCTCGCGCCTTGTTAAATCGCCCACGTCTGATTCTTGCCGACGAACCGACTGGCAATCTGGACCGCCGAACCGCCGTGGCAATCACCGAAACACTGTTACGTTTGCAACAGGAGGAGCAGGCGATTCTGGTGACCGTCACCCACAGCCACACGCTCGCTCACGCCATGGCCGGGCAAAAAACGCTGGTCGATGGCTTACTGGTCGACATCGATCAAGATACCCCCGACAAAGCGACAACCTAACGGAGCTCAGGCAAGGGCTCGCGTTGCGGGGGGAGGAACTGTCGAGAACAAAGGGCAGAGTTTCGGGGCGTTCGCCGGTCGGGACGGTGCAGCCTATCGAGAAAACGCCGATTCGACTTCTTCCCGCGTCAGCACCCCATCCCGATTTTTGTCCAACCGGTCAAAAGCTTCCCAGTATCGCTGTGGAGTTTGGTCACGTTTGATGCGTCCGGTACCATCTTTGTCCAACGCATGAAAAACCTTTAGCGACGCCGCCCGCTGCACTTGCTCGGCCACCCCCCCTGCCGCTGGTTTCGCAGCTTGCTTGTTTGCATTCGGATCGAACGGGACTGCGTAATGGAAGTAACCGATCATCATCTCATCGTACGTCTGGTCACCCCAGCGGACGGTCGCCGTCGGATCGGGGTTATGCGGATTGCGTTCGCTGTTGTCATACCAAGCGGTGCAATCCATCCGATCACCTGTTTTGATTTCCATCGGCTCTGACAGCATGTACGTTGTTTGCCAATTGAAGTCGTAGTTCGGAATATCCAGCAAAATTCGTTTTTCACCATCGCGGACCAATTCGTACCGGAACGCTTTGCCCCGCAGATGCATATGGGGGCTTAGCCCCAACAGCAGACCTTCGGTCAACGGTGTCGACGCGGTCACCCGGTGCGAGGGATCCCCCGGCGGGATCCTCAGACGTGGCTGCACGGCACTGTAGGTCCGCACCTCGTGAGTAATCGTCTCCGGATCCGCAAACACCAGCCCCAACTGGCTTTGGTCCTCCTGTTCGGTCCCGATTGGCGTGTAGTGCACCTGGAAAATCAATTGACTGCCCGCTTCGATTTTCTTGGCCATCCCCACGGGAGCCAGTTCCACCCTTGCCCCCGGAACATACCCCACCAGAAACCCTCGAGCCGCGTCCAACCGTTCGCCCCGCCCTTCCTTTGCTGCAAAACACAAAATGTGATGCACGACCGCCCGATTTCCCGGCCGCAGTTCCGCCGCCTCCAACCAAACATCACGATCCAACTGGGGATCGACACGAAAATACTGGTAGCGGACCGTCCCCGTCGCGGGAACGGTAAACGGTTGCGGGCTGACCGGAATCACCAAATCAGGCTCACGCGGCAATTGCCAACCTTCCACGCGATCCGGCAAAGTCATTTCAAACTGCCCCTTCCCCGCGGGTGCCCCGGCGTCGGCCCATTGCTGCAGCATCCAACGCTCTTCGTCACTTAGTTGCCGTGCATTGGTAAAGCTGCCGTGCGCCGGGTCGGCGTGCCACGGCGGCATGCGGCCCTCCTGCACCGTTTCCACGATCATATCCGCCCAGCCCGAGGCGTCCGCATAATCGGTTAATGCGAAAGGCGCTATCTCACCGTCACGATGACACTCCACGCAGTGCCGCTGCAGAATCGCGGCGACATGGCTATTGAATGTAATTTTTGCCGATTGATCGACCAACTTTGTCCGCCCAATAATGCAGCCGACGCTGCGAGTCGATTGCGGCATAACCGAGCGTCCCGCCTGAATCGCCAAGATCGCCTGTTGAAGGTCTTCCTGTTGTGGTTGATCGCGAGCGTAACCGATGCCGTATTGATCATCGATCCGCCCCCAGTAACGCAACGTTCGCTCCCCATCAAACAAAAAAACTTCGGGGGTGCGTTCGGCACCCAATTGATCAGCGAAACGATTGGCCAGATCTTTAACCACAGGGTATTCCAGTTCATGACGGTGGGCGAAACTTTCGATGTCCTGGAGCGAATCCTGCTTATTTGACATCACCGCCAGCAACGCGACCTGCGGCCCCCAGTCCCGCTGGAACTGGGCCAACCGAACCGCGTACAACTTTGCCAGCGGACATTCGGTTCCCAGAAAAGCCACCACCAAGAGCGGGCGGTCTGCAAAGTCCTGTTGCGTCCACTTGCGACCACGAAAATCCGACATTTCAAACACGGGCAACGTCAAACCACTAGGCGGTGCCGCCACCACCGTTGATTGCAATCCAGAGGCGGCAATCAAAAACGCAATGCCAAAGACCGCCCAATCAACAGATTCACTCCTGATGCGTCGCCCCCAGCCCCGCGTGGCAGGGATCCCCGGACAAACTTGCGAGGGAGGGAAAGCAAGCACGTCATTGACTGGTGGGACGTTCCTGAGAACCAATTTGCTAAACATCGCTCTTGTAAACCCAAATGGATGCGGGAAGAAGGAAAAATGCGGGCAATGCTGGCCCTAGATTCTATCGCAAGTTGGCGGAAACTCGGATAGCCATTTTTCTGTAAACGGAGAAAAGTCGCACCGGTAACTGCCCTAATGTCCGCGCGCCAGCGGGTAATCGTCAACATCTCGCAAGGCGTGCCGTCAGCAGAAACATTGCTCATCGGCGGGGTGCGAAATCCAATTCAACTGCCAGCCCTAGCCGATGTGCCTGTTCGCGTTCATTGGACTAGCGGTCCGACTTCGACGCCCTCCTCTGGCAGGGCTGCCAACAAATGGCAGGGGGGTTGCGCGTGTCACCAGCCTTCGGGGAGATCCCGAATGGTCGATTTCAGGATCTCGTAGGTCGCCTGCCGAGTCGACGTGTCCAGTGCGTGCTGGCCAGCGGATGGCATCTCGTCGTCCAGCAATTCGGC
>SLFV01000529.1 GCA_007124075.1 Roseimaritima sp. | reverse complement strand
GACCGGATCCAGTTCGCCTTTCTTTGCCAGTTCCGTGAGGTCGCGACCAAAGCTATCCAGTGCTGGCGTCTTGCTTTTGCCGCCCTTGGAACCGCCGCTGCTGCTTTCACTATCGCCGCCACGCCCCGATCGTTCACCGACTTCGGAACCCTCCAGTCCATGCCCCAGCAAATTCAAAACCTCCTCTCGGACGTCTTCCAGTTTCAAACCGAGATTCATTAAGACTTGTGCCGCAACCCCTTCTTGTTCGCGGAGCAAGCCCAACAGAATGTGCTCGGTGCCAACATACGTATGGTTCAGGTTGCGAGCTTCTTCCATGGAATACTCGATGACCTTCTTCGCACGCGGCGTTTGGGGCAATTTCCCTACCGTGACCATTTCCGGTCCGCTCTGAACCAGCTTTTCCACCTCCAGCCGAATCTTCCGCAGGTCGACTTCCAAATTTTTCAGCACATTGGCTGCGACGCCGCTGCCCTCCTTGACCAGGCCCAATAGGATGTGCTCGGTGCCGATGTACTCGTGGTTAAACCGCTGGGCCTCCTGATTGGCAAGTTGCATCACCTTGCGAGCGCGGTCAGTAAATCGTTCGTACATAATAGCTAGAACCTTTTGGCGTGAAATTCGACCCGGCCACGTCACCCAAATCGGAACGCGAACTGGAAACCGAATCCCTGAAGGATGTGGAACGTGTGAGCAATAAAAGATCAATCGATGTCAAGTCGGCGGTGTGGTTTGACCTCGTACTGGGACAGCAAACTTTAGACCGTAACGGCACGCTGGGAAGAAGTTTTCATCCGCAAGCAAGCAACCGACCATTGATCGACAAGGTAATCTCCACTAGTTATTCTCAATATATCGGTTACTCGGGCTTGCGGGGATAGGCGTTACGAAAAGTTCCGGACGCTTGCAAATCGCTAGCATCATGTTGCCAATTCGGCAGTGAGTACCGAGTCAGTCGCCGCTGCATAGTCGGTTTTCCTGGGATCGTCTTGATCATTTTCCGGTGGGGCGGGGTGGGCTGCGGCGGTTTCGATAAAACGCTGCAAACGACGGTTCTCCGTATCCATCTCTAACCACCAATGGTCGGCCCGCTCCATCCGTTGCAGTTGTTCCAAAAGGTCGCTGGCAGCTTGCAACCGTCCGGTGTGTCGATAAACACCGCAAAGTAACAGCAAAGCGGGAGGGTCTCGCGGTTCGACGTCCAAACATTCGACCAGTAATGCTTCGGCTTGGGGCCAGTGGCCTGCAAGGTACTGGGCGTGCGCTTCGGAGAAACGATCTGGCCGGTCACTGACTGATCGGGGAGCCACCAATATCGGCAACCGTCGTATCGCCTTCGCCACGCAGATCACCCAGATTGCCACGGCTAACCAGCAAGAAAATTTCACCAGTAGCGGCGTCAGCCATTCAGGATAGCGGAGCCTAGCGATCAGCAAAAAATTCGCAACAAATGTAAAGGTGATCGCCGTGGGTAAGGCGGACACCTGGCCGCGCAACCAAAGTTCCGGTAAGCCTGGCCAAAGGCAGGCCAAGTAGTATTTGCCGCTGAGGTTCATAAGCGTGCAGCATCTGCCATGATGATCGCTGGTTCATCGCTCGGAAGCGACACCGCTGGAAGCTGACTGGTCCCTGAGTTTTACGGACCCTACTCCATCGGACAGTTAGGCCGCAAGAGAAAAGAAAACCCACCGATCGGAACCAAGGCGAATTCCGACCGGTGGGCATAAATCGCTCGCTTTTTCACCGAGGTGTCAGCGAGGTGGGGTGGCTGCCGCAGTGTTGCAGCCCGCCGACTGTCACTTACGGGTTTTCACCACCCCGTTGGCTAGTACAGCAATATTCCACTTCAACACCTCCTTTCCCACAATGAAGGCGAGGTCTTCGGCCAGGTGCCAACCAGAAGGACCAAAACCTCACACGGAAACAACCGTCGTGACGCGTCATCACGACCCGGTACGATAAAGATTCTCTGGATTGTAAAAAAAAGCAAGTGCTTGAATACGTTTTTTCCAGAATAATAAAGTTCTCGCCAGCACTAGCGACGGTGTACCGCACCAAGGGCGAGGTTAAACGTTTTTTTTCCGACCATCGGATTCGAGATTTGTGAACCATGGATATGCAATTAGCAGGGCAACGGGTTGTGGTGTTTGGGGCCTCCGGTGGGATCGGGGGCGCGATCGCGACAAGTTTTCTGGAGGAAGGTTGTCAGGTTGCCGGATTTGATTGCTCGCCGTTGTCGCCAGACAAGGATTTGTCGTCGCTGTCGATGACCTGCGGAGAGATCAGGGATTACCAGGCGGTGGAATGTTTCGCGCAGGCACTGGGAGTGACGGATCATGTGATCTACTGTATCGGTGTCGGTTCCGGCGTTGGAGGTTTTCCGTTCTGGAATCTAAGCCCAAGCGATTGGCAACGCGTGCTGGAGGTGAATTTGTTGGGAGCGGTGCATGCAGCTCACGCGTTTGCGCCAGCAATGGCGGAGCGTCGACGTGGCAGCTTTTTGTTTCTCGTCTCGGTCGCGGCTCAGATTGGCTCCCCAACCGATCCACCCTACAGCGCGGCCAAAGCCGGTTTGATCAATTTCATGCAGTGCATGGCTCGCGATTTGGCAGCTTTCGATGTGCGCGTCAATGCTTTGTCGCCTGGAATGGTCCAAACGCCGCTAAACCGTTCGGTATGGCAAGCCGTTCAGAGCGGCTTGCCGGAGGATCAACGGCTTGACTATCAGTCTTGGACCGACGCGAAAATTCGGCAGATCTCGCCACTGGGTCGCTGGCAAACGGCACAAGAATACGGTGCCATGGCGGTCTATCTGGCCTCGCAGCACGCTCGCAACATCACAGGGCAAACGATTAATATTGACGGCGGGCAAGTCATGCACAGTTAAATCGATGAGCCCACTAGCGCGATGCGGCCTAGAACGTTACGTCGCAGAACGTCGTCGCCGACCGCCTCCCGTGACCTTGGTCTGTAGCCGTTGCACGCCCGTGGCCAACTTTTCAATTTCCTCCGCCGTGTTGTACAGGTAAAAGCTGGCTCGTGTGCTGGCGGAGATCTCCAGGCTTTGATGCAATGGCATCGCGCAGTGGTGTCCGGCTCGCACGGCAATCCCATCCATGTCCAGCCACTGCGAAATATCGTGCGGATGCAAGCCAGCGATTACAAAACTGACAATACCCCCTTTTTCCGTTGGTTCTTCCGGGCCCAATAGCCGCAGGCCAGGTATCTGCGTTAGCAGTTCGTGGGCTAGTTGGGTCAATTGCTGTTCGTGTGCGTGGATTGCGGGTAACCCGACCTGCGACAAGTAATTCGCGGCGGTTGCCAGCCCAATTGCTTCGACAATCGGTGGCGTTCCCGCTTCGAATTTTTCAGGCAAGTCGGCGCTGGTAAAGCCTTGCGTGGTCACGCTTCGAATCATCGCACCGCCACCCAAAAAAGGCGGCATGGCCTCCAACAACGCCTCCCGACCATACAGGATTCCAATACCAGTCGGGCCGCACATTTTGTGCCCACTAAAGACCACGAAATCAGCATCCCATGCTTGGATATCAATCGTCATGTGGGGAGCAGCCTGTGCCGCGTCCACCAGGGCGATGGCGTCAATCTGATGAGCTCGCTGAACCCATCTCTGGACAGGGTTAATCGTCCCCAGGACATTGCTGACGGCAGTAAACGCGAAAAGCTTGATTCGTTCGGCGTGCCGTTGCCACAGCAAATCCATTTGCTCCGCGTCCACATGGCCTTGCCGATCGATTGGCAGGAAAACCAGTTCGCAACCGGTACGCGTGGCAAGTTGCTGCCAAGGAACAATGTTGGCGTGATGTTCGGCCATCGTCAGTACGATCATGTCGCCACTGCGCAGGTTCTGGTCACCCCAACTGCGGGCGACGGTATTGATCCCCGCGGTGGTTCCGGCCGTGAAAATTACCTCCTTGGCTGACGCAGCATGGATAAAATCGGCTAGTGTTTGCCGAGCCTGTTCGAAGGCGTGTGTCGATGTTTCGCTGAGCGAGTGGATGCCGCGATGTACGTTGGAGTAATAGCGACTGTAGCAATCGTTCATCGAATCGAGAACCATCTGTGGTCGCTGCGTGCTGGCCCCATTGTCGAGGTAAACCAAGGGCATGCCACCCTGGGCTGTGGTTTGCAAAATGGGAAAGTCGATTCGCAACTGATGCGGATCAAGTTGTGTCGATAGTGGTGTTGGGAAGGTCATGGAATTATGCATATCTTTTCTCAGGGACCTGTACCCAAGTCAACTGCCCAGGGTGCCAGTGCCTGTCGAGGGGTAATTTATGAAACACGTTTCCGAAACACTGGGTACTGCTGATACCGGCGGAAACCTCAAATGGTTTCCCGACAGAGTTTGGGCCGTAACTCATTGTAGCGGGAGGGTCAGGCTGTTTTTTAACAATCTGTGAGTGCTCGCTGCAGCGTTCGCCACGCCAAGAGGCCGCATTTTTGCCGTTGGATGCTCAGGTGACCACCGAGCAGTTGCAACATTTCGCCGCTGGAAAAATGCAATGTCTCGGCCACGCTGCGTCCCGGGAGCGTTTGCATCAGGATGGACGCCGCAGCCTGGCTGACAACACAGCCAGCACCTTCAAACCAAGCGTCTTGGATCGTTTGCTGGTCAATCAACAATTCAATACGAATGCGATCTTCACACAAAGGACTGACCAATTCGTAGCGATGCGTGCAACCCGGACATGGACCGCGATGGTACGGCGATTGGTAATGCGCCTGCAGTCTGTTTAGAAATTGTTGGCGTGTGTCAACCACGGTCGCGGGTTATTTATCGGTGGCAAGTTTGCGAAAATAGGCCTCAATCGTGTCTCGATAGTGAGTCGGCAGGTCTCGACCGATGTTCTGCAGCGCTTCCTGACGTTCTGCCGGTGGCAGTTTGCCCCAGTCCTGACGATTGGCTAAGTCACGTTTATCGACATCGCCGGAAGCCCCTCCACCTCCAGCGGCCTG
>SLFV01000093.1 GCA_007124075.1 Roseimaritima sp. | reverse complement strand
GGTTGCTGGCCGTCATCGTCCTCTGCTTGAAGTTCGACAGCAGACGCACCCGCCCCACCTCCTATCGCTCCCAGCGTCGAGGCCAAGCCCGCCATTGGCAATGCTGGAGACGGGACATGTTCTGCCGCGAATTCCAGCGGTGCCTCGGGCAAGACCGTGGGGTCCTCAAGGTCAGCGCCACTCGCGGCAGCCTCGGGAAGCTCGGGCAGTGGAAAAATGGCTGCGACATTATCTCGTAAAATCTGCCGCCCCAGATCGATGGCGCGTTCTTCCGACCAGCCACGATCCATGACAAACGATTCCGCCAACACTTTCGCCAAAGTTTGACGATACATATCAAATTTCGGCCACACAAACTCCAATTTGTAGGCGTCGCTGTAGTAGCCGATTTGTTTCGTGTGAGGAACCGCCTCCAAGCGAGCACTTAGGTCACGCTGGATGAAACTGGGCGTATTACTGTACCACCAGTGACCGTTGGGGATCACATTTGGAAAAATCCACGCGTAGCTAACAAGTTCCTGGTTGGTCACGCTGGCCAAAACCGACATCGGAAACTTTACTTTTGGGAAGGCGTTCAATAACTCCTTGTACTGGATTAATGAAACGCGACTATCGTACAAGTCTTGCCCCTGATACACACCTGCGGGATAAACCCCACGATTGACCCCGATCATCAAATCAAAGGGCAAACCGTAATGTTCGCACAGTTCTGCCAAGGTCCAAAAGACACGCCTCGCCAGTGCATCACGATGCGGGTCGGCTGCCGCCAGTCCCTCGGTAAATACTGCATCTAGGGCGACTGCCGCACGGCCATCGGAAACGGGAACGGGGCTAAACCCAGGAGGGAGAGAAATCGCGCAGGCTCGCGCTCCAGCTCCGACAAAGTGCCGGAACCTCTGCTCCAGTGCATCCCGCAGACTGGGCAAATCATGAACATCGATTCCGCTGCAGCCCTGTAATCGATCGCGGACCTCCCGCTTTGCCAGATGAAAGACCAAATCATCGGTTCGCAAGCAGGGGATGTAGGTCGATGTGTCAAAACCCTCCAGCGGGTCGTCAAAGTCATTGGTCAGAAAAACCGCTTCAACGTTGCTCTGCTCCAAAACCATCTCGGGCCATTGAGCGAACTGCATTTGCTGCTCGGCCGCATCGTAGACCGACTCCCAATTGGACTGGTCCAAACGTTCACCGTCAAAACCGAAGAAGCGTTTGCAAATGGCGATCAGCCAACTGTACTGAATCGTATTCTCCAGTGGAGCTAGCCCCGTGACCAATCGTTCAACCTGTTCCCGAGGGCTTAAGCCGGGTTCCTCAATCCATGCTCGCTGCATGCCAGCAGAGTGGGCAAGTTCCGTATAGTAGTGATAGCCAAGCAGATCAGCCAGCGTCTCCGAAGCAGCTGACAGGGGATTGATGTGCGTGTGCGGATCAATCAACTTGATGCTGGAAAGTGCTTCGTAAATGATCCGTCTGGCCGCTTCAGGCATTGGATGTACCTTCGGTGTTTGTTCAAGTTCTAATTCGGTTTAGCACAAACCGCGGTGCGTGGAGGACGAGGGGAATCGATCCAGCGTCTGGCCCGTGTGCCCGTTAACGCCCCCACGTTCGCGTCAAACTGGTAAAATTTTGCTCTCATCATGATAGTCGCTTTTTGCGGCTTTTGCGTCGCTGGCGTGGTACATGAAATTAGATTTGCCAAAATCCTTTAAACTTTTGCGCCACATTGGCTGGCGATCGCCATACAATGGAGTCATTGCCGGGTTGTACACTGCATGAAGAGGGCGATATGCAATTTTCAGACCTCGACACTTCCGACTCCCATTCCGCGCTTTCTGATTTGGGAGAAACGTCGCGTTATTCGAATAAGCGTGGCACGTTCCTTTCGCCTCGTGATAACGCTGCACAAGGGGAAGCGGTCGAATCGGAATGCGGAAACCCCAGGTCAAGCGGCGAGCGGAAGTCTACTCACGTGGGGGGCGGGCTGAGCCAGAATACGTTGTTTTTGCTGACCCTTGCGATGATGTTGTTGGCGGCTCGATTCATGCTGCCGATGATTGTGGAAGAGGTTCGTTACGCTTGGCACCGCGGTGAGTTGCGTGCGCAGTATGAAAATGGTTCCGAAGGCCTGCAGCAAGCTTCTCTCGATCCTGTTTCCCGAACGTCCGAACTGGTGACACAGAAGGTAGGCCCCAGCGTTGTCCATATCGAAGTCCGACGATCGGCTTCCTCCGAACAGATTGACCTAGCCAATTTTTTGCAACAACGAAGAGGCATCCATTCGCAAGGATCGACGATGGGAGAATCGTCTGACCAAGGGAGTGGGGTGATTGTCGACGCGGATGGTTATATTCTGACGAATGAGCATGTGATCGCGGGTGGCTCCGCAATCGAAATAGGGCTGAGCGATGGGCGTCGCCTCCCCGCACGGGTGATTGGCGTAGACGCATTGACCGATTTGGCCTTGCTAAAAATTGAAGCATCGGGGCTGATACCGATCGAATTCGGCCACAGCAATCAGATTCGAGTCGGTTCAGCCGTGTGGGCTTTAGGAAGCCCGTTCGGGCTGGACCGCACGGTAACGTCCGGGATCTTGAGCGGCAAACACCGCATGGTGAAATCAAGCACGCGGTACCAAGATTTCATGCAAAGCGACGCCGCGATCAATCCGGGCAATAGTGGCGGGCCGTTGGTCGATTCGCGGGGAAGGCTGATCGGCATCAACACAGCAATTGTCGGTGACTCTTTCCGCGGAGTGAGCTTTGCGATTCCTAGTAGCATTGCTAAAACCGTCTACGAACGCATCAAAGAAACAGGTCAGGTGCAGCGTGGCTGGCTTGGGGTCGCCCTGGCCGAAGTTCCTATGGATGCCGAAGTTCCTATGGATATTGTCGCGGGAACCGATTTGCAAGCACGAGGTGCTTTGGTCGCTGGGATCGCCGGCAGCGACTCGCCCGCTGCCCAGTCTGGGATCACACCGGGAGACATCGTGTTGCAGATTGACGACGTGATCGTCCAGGACATGGGACATTTGATGCGTGAGGTTGCGAATCTGACGGTTGGGCAAACCGCCAGCCTGCGGGTGCTGCGCGACCAGCAGCACCTTACGATGGATGTGATTATTGGGATTCGTCCGCCGGAAGCATGGGCCCGCTAAGGTTTTGGAACGGTGCTCCGCCTCCTGTTTGTCAGTCGATTGCTGTCGTTCTTTGCGACGGACAACCGGGGCACAAAAAAACCGACCGTTCCAGTTATTCACCGTAACGGCCGGCCAGATTTAGTTCCTTCAATCGTCGGCGGCAAACACGGAGCCGCTGGGAGAATGGCGAGAACTTAGCGTGCTTCTGCACTAGCCTTAATTAGCCCTGGCCAACCCGAAAATTGGTCCCTCTGCCGGTGATTGATCGAAGGAAGCAACACGAGTCTCCTCGCGTCACTCTTGCATTGTAAGCCCACATCAGCGGACAGCAAGATAGTTCGGTCATTTGCCTCCGCCCCCGCCAACAAAAGTGCGGAAAAGTAGTCAACGCGACATTTGGTAATGTGTTCCTTGCGAGGGCCTCCGGTCCGGTTACTTGGAGCTTTGTGGGCGATCAAAGTGACTGGACTACAAACGGTTCCCCCAACAAACGGACAACATCTCCGGGGTTCAGTCGCCGCCGCCGGCGAGTTTCCACTTCGCCATTCACCGTCACTTCCCCTGCCTGAATCAACACCTTGGCTTGGCCACCCGTTCCAACCACGCCACAAAACTTCAAAAAGTCGTCCAATCGAATCAAATTCTCCGCTGCGGTGGAATCACTGGGTTGGATATCGTCGTGCATAAGCGTGTCTTGTTGGTAGGTGGTTTATGTACAGCCACGCAGGGAATGTTCAGGGGTGACTTCGGCTACTGAGCCGCCCCTCTCTCCTTTACTTCTCCCTACTATTCGCCTGGTAGCGGCGAGGGGAAAAATTAAGCGAGAAGTTCTTTCCACAAAGCGACTGTATGGTCACGGTGTAGCTTAACGATTCCTGATCCGATGGTCAGCCAGTGGCGTGGTCTCCACGGGAGCGTAGCGATTTCATCCCGGGGGCATCGCAGATTGGGGGCCCGTGCAGCAGACGAACATTCCGTTAGCTATACTGCGAAGTTTGGCAACTTCGTCCTCCTTGCACCCCCAACTATTATGACACGTCCATTCACACGACAGATTCAACATTTTCTTTTTGTCCCCCTCCTATTAAGCGGTCTCCTGGGGCTGGGTGTTTCGACCACGGATGCTGCAGAAGACCGCTTAGTGTTTCTGCCTCCTGAGACGACTCAAACCACAAAGCATATTGTGTTGATAGCGGGTGACGAGGAATATCGGAGCGAAGAGACCATGCCGATGCTGGGAAAAATCCTGAGCCAGAGGCATGGCTTCCGGTGTACGGTTTTGTTTTCGTTTGGGCCCGACGGCGCGGCTTACATAGACCCCAACCATCAGGCGGGTTTGCGTGGCATGGAGGCTTTAGACGATGCCGACCTGATGTTAATCGGGACACGGTTTCGCCGGCCTTCCGCTGCACAGGCCATGCACGTGACCCGGTTCCTTAGCGAGGGCAAACCGGTGATCGGCATTCGGACCGCCACGCACGCGTTTCAAGGTAGCGGTTCATTCGGCGATGCGATTCCTTACGGCCAATTTGGGCGATTGATCTTGGGCGAACAGTGGGTCAGTCACCATGGGGCTCACAAACGTCAGGGGGCGCGCAGCGTCTTGGAACCCGCAGCGGCGGACCATCCGATCCTCCGCAGCGTTGACTCGTTCTTCGCTCCTTCGGACGTTTACGGCGTCGTGAACCTGACCGACCAGGATCAAATCCTGCTGCGGGGCGCGGTCACAGAAACGCTGGCCCCTGATTCGGCGATCGTTCAGGGGAAGATTAACGATCCGATGCAACCACTTGCTTGGCTGCATCGCTACACCTGTCCCGACGGCGTGGGAACCGGGACAGCGTTCTGCACCACGGCAGGTGCGGCGGTTGATTTCGTCGACGAGCATCTTCGGCGGTTGATTGTCAATGCGGTTTATTACCTGACAGACCAAGAGGTTCCCCTGCGGGCAAACGTTGATTTCGTCGATCCGTTTTATCCCCCGTTCTTTGGTTTCATCAGGGACAAAGACTTCTGGCCTTCGCTCAACCGTCAGCCCAGCGATTACGGACTGGGCAAATCCCCGATTACCCCTGATCCGCCTGGGTCGCCGGTTTGGCCCTATCGTGATCGTCCGATTGACGATTGAGTTTTCGGAGGCTGACGGTGCTGGAAGCGATTACTGAAATCGCAGGATTGCGTACTTTTTTTTCCCCCTGCGAAGGACCATCATGGTTTCTCCGGCCAAATCAACGGGGCTTAGTCTTTGATTTTCGGCATTGACCCGTCGGTTGTTGACGTAGGCACCACCTTCCTTGATCGTACGTCTGGCTTCACCATTACTGGCGGTTAAACCGCTTTTCTGGAAGGCCTCCACAATCCACAACCCGTCGCCTTCCAGCGTCTGACGATCCAGAACCACACTGGGCACATCTTCGAAGATCTCGCCCAGTTCGCGATCGGACCAAGTCTCGATTTCACCGCCGAAAAAGATTTGCGTTGCTCGCTGGGCCGATTGCAATCCCTGGCGACCGTGCACGAACTCCGTCAGCCACTCCGCCAGTCGCTGCTGGGCCGCACATCGACCCGGGTCAGCGGTGACTTGCTGTTCCAATTCCAAGTATTCGTCACGCGTGATCTCCGTCAGATAGGCGATACAACGCATTACATCGGCATCCTCAACCGTCCGCCAGTATTGAAAAAATGCGTAGGGGCTGGTCCGGGCGGGATCCAACCAGATAGCACCCTTTTCGGTTTTACCCATTTTTTTTCCATCGCTGGTCAACAGTAGCGGAGCGGTCAAACCGAAGAGCGATTCCCCCAGCATACGACGTCCCAAATCAATTCCGGCCGTAATATTGCCCCATTGGTCGCTGCCCCCCGCCTGGATACGACACCCATGCTGTTGCGCAAGATGCACAAAATCGTAGGCTTGCAGAAGCATGTAACTGAATTCGGTGTAGCTCAATCCGGCTTCGCTATCCAGACGCGAACGGATCGATTCCTTCCCCAGCATCGCCCCGATCGGGAAATTTTTACCGACATCGCGAAGAAAATTGAGATAGGAGAAATCGTGCATCCAGTCAAAATTATTTAGCAGCAGCGCTGGACGCGGGCCCTCAAAATCCAAAAAAGCTCTCATTTGCCTGGCGACACCAGCGATATTTGCTTGTAACTGCTCCTCCGACAACAGATTGCGTTCCTCGCTTTTGCCGGTGGGATCACCGATCATGCCCGTCGCCCCACCCACCAACGCGATCGGTCGATGACCGGCCCGTTGAAAACGCCGCAACAGCATCAACTGCATCATACTGCCAACATGCAGGCTGGTGGCGGTCGGGTCAAAACCGATATACACCGTCTGGGGCTGGGACAGTAATTTTGCTAACGCATTTTCGTCGGTGCACTGGTGGATCAAACCACGCCAGCGGAGCTCGTGCAAAAGATCAGTGGCACTCATAACACGCCTTTTCTGTAAGTTCTTGAAGCCCTGTTAGTAGCCGCCGGAGCGGAACGGTCAAGCCGCAGGGGGATCGAAAAAGTTGGCAATTGTCAACGTTGGCCATTCTACCCCCCAATATCGGTCGGGCGTTCAGGTGACGATTGAAGCTTGCGATAGTAAACGCGGTAGACCGGGATTGCATGCTGCCGACTGCGACGCTCGAAATGCGTCCGGTAATCCAGTTCGTGCTTCGCTTCCGTGCAAACCTCGGGCAAAGGCGGCCCCAGCTCCGGAGCAACCATTGCCATCCGTTCGATCGTGCTGGAGAAATAATCAAGCACGTCGGTCCAAAAATGAAACCGCCCCCCAACCTGCAGCGTGCGGACCGCGTTGGCAATAAACTGGTCATTGAGCACACGACGCGATTTGTGTTTTGCTTTCCACCACGGATCTGGAAAATAGACATGGACCGCTGCCAGCAATTCGACCGGAATCCGGCTGGCAAACAGCGGTTCCGCATCTCCTGCGATCATCAGTGCGTTTTTTGCGTCCGAGCGAGCCAGACGGATCGCCGCCATGGTGGCATATTTGCGGGCGATTTCGACGCCCACAAAGTTCGTCTTCGGATTGGCTGCTGAAACCGATTGCATGAACAAGCCTTTGCCGGACCCAACCTCGATTTCCAACGGCCGTTCGTTACCGAACAACAGTGGGCTGGTTAGCTGGGCAGGCAAATCGCCTACTTCGCGCAGCACCGGGCGGAGGTCAAACTGCGCGGCGGTGGCACGAATCGAGCGACGGGGCATAGTAAAATTGGCAATCAGGAATCAGGATAGACGGCGGTCGCCGGTGGGCAAATAAACGCCCGCCGGGTCGCTTACCTTACAAAAACCGCTGCAAAAGTAAATAAGGAGCTTGCGAACCGATGCCTGCGGACTTTGGCAGCCTAAGGGTTGCGGCGATGGAGAGTCGTCGGGCCACGGAAATGGCCAAGTTAATTGAAAAACATGGTGGGATCGCCTACGTCAGCCCTTCGCTACGGGAAGTGCCGATCGAGCCCAATCGGGCCGCGATTGAGTTTGCTTATCGCGTGATGACGGGGGAGATCACTTACGTGATTTTCCTAACCGGGGTCGGTTTTCGCCACCTGCTCAGGGCGATTGAACGGCATGTCGATGTTTCGTTGTTTCTAAACGCCTTGTCGGACATCACCACCCTATGCCGCGGCCCGAAACCGGTCGCGGCGATGCGCGAGGTGGGCCTGATGCCGACCTATCGCGTAGGGGAGCCGAACACGTGGCGAGAATTGCTGCAGTTAGTGGACACGACGGCCCCTGTGCAAAACCAGAACGTTGGTGTGCAGGAATATGGCGTCAGCAATACCAGCTTGATTGCCGGTCTGGAGGCTCGTGGTGCTCGGGTAACGACAATTCAGGTTTATCGCTGGGATTTCCCGGAAGACGTTGCTCCGCTGCAGCAAAACGTTCGCGCCATTTGTGATAGTCAACGCGATGTGCTGCTGCTGACCAGCGCGCATCAGGTGGTCAATATGCTGCGAATGGCTGATCAAATGCAATTGACCGATCGGCTCCGCGGCCGCCTACGATCGATGACGATCGGGTCGATCGGTCCAACCACGACCGAGATGCTACGGGAGTGCGAACTACATGTCGATTTTGAACCTCCGCATCCAAAGCTTGGCCATTTGATCGCCGAAGCCGCCAAACGATGCACCGCCTTAGCCACTTACAAAAAAGTTTCCACCATGATCGATCCTCACTCGGGCCAACGTCAGCCGCTTCCCAGCCATGACAGTTTGTTCATGCGAGCTTGCCGCGGCGAAGCGACCGAACGAACCCCGATTTGGCTGATGCGGCAGGCGGGTCGGTACATGCAGGAGTACCGGGAAGTGCGAGCAAAGCAATCGTTCCTAGAATTGTGCAAGAACCCCCGATTGTGCAGTGAAGTCATGTGTACTGCAGTTGATCGCTTGGGCGTTGACGCTGCGATCATTTTTTCCGATTTACTGCCGATCTTGGAACCGATGGGATTTCAACTGGAATTTGTCAAAGGGGACGGACCGGTGATCCATAATCCCGTGCGTCACGCGGAGGACATGGCGCGTGTCTTCGAGTTGACCGATTTGGAACCATTGGACTTTGTCTTCGAAACCGTTCGTCAAACACGAGCTGATTTGCCAGCCGAGATTCCGTTGATCGGATTCGCGGGCTCCCCCTTCACGCTGGCGAGTTACGCCATCGAAGGTGGGGGCAGTCGTCAATATGTTTATACAAAACAACTGATGTACAGCGACCAAGCCACATGGCATTTGCTGATGGAACGATTAGCGCAAGGTGTGATCGGATACCTCAATGCCCAGATCGCGGCGGGTGCTCAGGTCGTTCAGTTATTCGATAGCTGGGCGGGTTGCCTGGGCCCGGCAGACTACACGGAGTTCGTGCTGCCCCACATGAAACGGATCTTCGAAGCGATCGTTCCGGGGGTGCCCGTGATCAATTTCGCCACTGGCAACCCCGAGTTGCTGCCGCTGCTACGCGGGGATCGCCGCACGGTCGTGGGAATCGACTGGAGAATCCCGCTGGATACGGCCTGGCAGCGCGTAGGTTATGACCGTCCGGTACAGGGCAACCTGGACCCGACCGTTTTATTGGGGGAACCGGAAACGATTCGACAACGAGCCGATGTTGTGTTGCAACAAGCGCAGGGACGCCCCGGACATATTTTCAATTTGGGGCATGGGGTATTGCAGCAGACACCCGTCGAAAACGTGATTGCTTTGGTTGAATACGTCAAAGCCGTCAGTGGCTAAAGTGTGCCGAAAACGCTCTGGACTTCCCTACCTGCTGCGGAAGGCTTGTCCTGCTACGTCAGGATGCTACCGCTGTGTAGGGAAGTTGGTCGAGACCAATTCGCATCCGCCGCTCTCCTAACGCCCACGCCGACTGCGTGCAAAGCGGATCAAGCAGCCCACGGGGATGGTTTCTCGGACATGGATGTCTTTCCCCTGCACGACCGCTTCGATTGCATCGGCAACATATTGTTCTTGCACTTCGCGACCATCGGGGCTGTCATCCAAAGCACCCATGTAAAAGAGCTTTCCTTGCGAATCGATGACAAAGAATTCAGGGGTGCGAGTTGCGCCAAACTGTTTTGCCACTTCTTGTGAATCGTCGCGCACGTAGGGGAAGGGAAATTTCTTATCGAGGGCACGTCGCTTCATCGCCTCCAAGCTATCCACTTCCCCCACGTTGGAATTGATGGCGACAATCTTTAATTTCGGCACAGGAAACTTTTCTGCCAACGCTATCAACCGATCCTCAACATCCACTGCGTATGGACACGTATTGCAGGTGAACACGATCAACGTGCACTTGGCATCGGCGACGTCGCTGGCCGCATGCTGGCGGTCGTCGGTCCCGGTTAATCCCTTCCACTTCGGGGCCTTGTCACCAATGCTTAGCACTGCGTTGTACTGCCCTGCAAAGCAGGGTGTCGAGGAAGAAAATATCCCGGCAGTCACTGTGACGAATGCAGCCAGAAATGAAAAACGCACCTTCGTCCAAACGCCCACTATCGTAAACACTATCAAACGCTCCATTGAAACCGAACTCGTAAGTCGCAGCCTACCACCAATGAGCAACGCGAGTTCTCCTGGACCCGCAATGCGCGTCCGGGAGAGATAGGCAATGCGGACCGGTATTGATCTCGCGTCTTTCAGAAACAGTACGCGTCCAGTTTAGCATATTTCGCGTTGACATTTCGCGTTGACCTCGGCGGTTAGTTTCGTTAGTTACTTGGTCGTAGCAATTGGCTCCCCACCTTACCTTCTCGCACAGGAACGTTTCAAGGATGAACAAGACTGGACTTACTTTCGTCGCGGCGTTTTTAACTTTTTTCGTGACGGGTTGTGGCTCGGAGACGCCCACGGCCAGCGATTCGTCGCAGTCGTCCGCTGCCGTAACGATGTCCGGAGGGCCGATGGATTCCTCTGCTAGCATTCCTCCTGCGACGACAGTCGTCAGCGAATTTTTGGACCGCGTTCGTCGCGGCGGTGCTGCTCAGGTGGAAGCGGCAAGGTTGTTGACCACACGGGCCCAGGCCGAGTGTCAGCGAACGGGATTGCAGATGGGATCAATGGGATCCCCCGACGCTCGCTTTGAGGTAACACGGGCCGAAAGCCTGCCTGATTCCGATGATGCGGTATTGGTCCACACGCTGTGGATCGAACCGACAGCCGAGGACAAGGAAGCGACCTACCAAGTGGTCTGGGCGATGCAACGCGAACCAGAAGGCTGGCGAATTTCGGGCCTGGTGATGGAGATGGAACCCGGCACCGAACCAATCGTTGTCGACTTTGAAGATGGCGATCAGGCGGTCGCGGTGCTGGGGTTGGCGGGTGAACCCGAAGCCCGACAGGCATCCGCCCCAGACGGTACATGAGCAACTGTTTGGAAATAAAATCTCACCGCCATCGAAAGCTTGGCGGTTTGCGCAACTGCGGGACTCCCCACCACTTTCCAGGACGGTTATCGTGCATAAGAAATAATCATCGGTTTTTGCACGAAAGGCCAGACAGTGGCTAAAAAACGCTCGAAATCTTCATCCCCCCGTCGCGATCCATCTCGCCGGCAAGCCTCCACTCCGTTGAAATCGATCGGCGCGACCAATTTGCGGATCATCGGCGGGGATTTAGGTGGTCGAATCGTCCGTTACAACGGCGATCGCAATACTCGACCGATGAAAGACAGTGTCCGCGAAAACCTATTCAACGTGCTGGGCAAAGGGGCGATCTCCGGCGCGGTGGCTTGGGATGTGTTTGCTGGCACGGGGATTTTGGCGATGGAATCACTTAGTCGTGGTGCGTTGCGAGCGGTCTGTATTGAATGGAATCGACCGATGGCGGTAACGATACAGCAGGCCGCTGAGAAACTTCAGGTAACCGGTCGGTTGCGAACGCTGACCGGGGATGCATTTCGCTTGTTACCGGAGTGCATGCAGCGAGAAAGCGAACCGAATCCGTGGATTGTCTTTTTTTGTCCACCTTACGCTTTCTGGGATGACCCGCAGCGAAGCAAACAACTTTTTGAACTGATTCGCTGGGTAGCCGACCATTCTCCCGCAGGCAGTGTGCTGGTGACCGAGACGGATGCTCACTGGAACATGTCAAGGTTGCCGCTAACCCCATGGGATGTGCGCCGTTACGGCGCGACACAACTTGGTTTCTACGAACCTGTGCCAAGCTGTGGTGCGACCGATTTACGGGAACCGTAAGCAACGCGGGATCACTCTGCCTGGGAGGCATCCGGGTTGAGCGGTGGCGAAACGACAGCCAGTGCCTGATCCTCCGGCGTCAATTGCGACGGGTCGGCGGTACGGGCCTGATCCCAAAACGCGACTGCGAACAGCACAAAGACTCCAGCAGCCATTATTGCTGGGAACATCCAAAAATTCTGCCATTGCTGCATCGTCTCTGACAACAGTTGTTCGTCAAGCGAATCGGGAAGGTCTCGCGAAAACATTTTTCCGAACATTTCCACAAATCCCAGCGACTGTTCGGTACGCGCATCGTCGATCGCTTTCGCCAGTGGTTCGCTTTTGGAGACCTGTTCCCCGTATTGACCGATTGTGAAATTCAAGGGGATAAATCCAAACAGGTCTCCCCCGGCCATGATCCGGTAACCAAAGAACATGCCGATTCCCTGAGTCAAAAAGACCAGTAACCCTTGGGCTTGCCCGCGAATTTCCTTGGGGGCCTTCTGGTCGGTGTACATGAAACCGGTGACGAAAAAGAAGTCATAGCAGATTCCATGCAATGCCACGCCCAGTAACAGCATCCACGTGGTTTGCGTGGGTGCGCCAAAGGAGAACAGAAAATAGCGCCCAACCCAACACGCCATACCGATCAAGATCATCAGCTTGACGCCAAGCTGCCGAAAGAAAAAGGGAATCATCAGCATGAAGATGATTTCCGACATCTGCCCCAGCGTCATCGTCGCACCGGTGGCCACGAATCCCGTCTGTCCCAGGAATTGCGAGGTGCTGCCGTAGTAATACGCCAACGGCACACAGATCAGCGTGCTGCAGATTGCGAATACCAAAAAGTTTTTGTCGGCGAACAACCGAAACGCGTCGACCATTAACAGCGAACGCATATCCAGCGGTTGCCCTTTCAACGGCGGCGGGGTGTTGGGCAGGAAGAAACAGAACACCCCTAATACGATCGAACTGATGCCGCCCAATTTGAAAATCATGAAGCTGCCATCCCAGCCGGTGACCCCGACGAACAATCCCGCCACGATCCAACCAATCGTTCCCCAAACACGGATCACAGGAAAACGATCTTGGCTGGGAATGTGGGTGAACGCGATCGTATTACTGAGGCCCAGGGTCGGCATGAAACAAAGCATGTGCGCCAACACAAGCCAAACCAGGAGACCGGACTGTTCGGGGGTCGTTGCCACGGAGGGGATCGCAAATAAAATTGCGCCCCCCAGCAGCATCAGCACGCCCATCACCTGCTGCGAAGGGAAAAGCCGGTCAGCAATCAACCCCAAAAATAATGGCGCGATGATCGCCGCCAGCGGAGCCGAACCGTAGCCCCCTCCGATCGCATCGCTGAAACCGGTCTTTGTCAATGCCAACCCGAGCGTCGCGAACCATGCCCCCCAAGTAAAAAACTGAAGAAACATCATCGCCGACAAAACGCCGGTCATACTGGCCGGTCGGGGCTCTGCTTCAGTGTGCGATTCAGACATAGAAAGGGCCTCGGGTGAGAACTTAAAATCCGCAGTATAATACAACGTGCCAGTAAGCATAGAAGCGATGTCTCTGACTTTTGTTGAGGCAAGCGACCCGCCCCGCCTGGAGACGCCCTGGAGACGCCCTGGCGCTGTCCAGCGAAGTCCCGCACGTGAAAGTTCGATCCTTTGCCGCCAGCTTTGAAAATGCCTGCCTGCCCCTCCACGAAAGCGGCAACCCGCCTGAAGGTTCTGTGCGTCAGCGGTTCGCTAGGCGGTGGAGGTAGCGAACGTCAGCTATGGCAGCTTGTATCTCATCTGGACCGGACGCGATTCCAATGTCACGTTTACCTCCAGTACCGTCAAGGAATTTATTTGCATCGGCTGCCGCCGGATGTCATCGTTCACTCGTTTTGGTCTCCCGAACGTCCAGAAAAGAGGCGATTCCCGGGGCAAGTCTTCCGTTCCCTGGTTGCCGACCTTGCTAGGGTCATCGTTGCCCATCAGATCGACATCGTCTACGACCGGACTTACCATGCAACATTATTCAGCTCACTGGCAACCGCGTGGACGCGAACCCCCAGAGCCTCGGTGATCGTTTGTCCTCCCAGTCGAGATATTGCCGGTAATCGTGAGCGTTTTCGGTTTTGCAAACGCTGGTTATTGAAACGCGCGTATCAGAGCTCTACCGCCCTAACCTTGGCGGTTAGCGATGACGTGGCGGACGACGCGGCTCGCTACTATGGCATCCAACGTGACAAGATTCAAGTGATTGCCAGCCCCGTGGATATCGCCTCGGTACAGACACTGGCAAAACAACCCACCAAGGATCTCGCATGCTTGAACACCCCGTTGCAATTATCTGACACGCCCTCTTTCGAGGATAATTCCCCCTACAGGATTCCCGACGCCCGCATGCCGATGCTTGGTCGCCGGGAACAGGCGTTGCCCAAAGATCGCTTTCAAATTGCAGTCGTCGCCCGTCTTTCGGCGGAAAAGGGACAATCCGCTCTGTTACGGGCCGTGGCAGCCCTTATTTCGCACCCGGAGGACGCCATCGATTGCCATGTCCACATTATTGGCGAAGGGGCAGACCGGGCCAAGATTCAGCAACTAATCGTCGATTTGCAGATCCAGTCCAGAGTGACGATGCATGGTTTTTTAAACAATCCCTACCCATTAATCGCTCAATGCGACCTACTGTGTATCCCCAGCCTGTACGAGGGTTTGCCCAATGTCGCACTGGAGTCTTTAGCGATCGGGACCCCGATCGTCGCGTCGCGTTGCAGTCATTCATTGGTCGACTTGCTGGGCGATGAACAGCGTGGGTTACTGTTCGACATCAACGATCATCAACAATTGGCCCAGCAAATCGCAAAGTCTGCCCGGGATGTTCGCAGCGCAAGGGCACGGGCGCGCGCGGGGCAAACGTGGGTGCGACAGCATCATTCCATCGAAGATTGGCTAAACAAGATGAGCCAACTGTTTTTGCGACTTCGTGCGGGAACCTCGAGCTTGTGATTGCCAATGGACAAGACGATCGAATCCGTCCTGGTTGGCAGGAGACTTGGAGCGTGATCAGCCTGACGGCGATTCCTCACGCTGGACCAAGACAACACGAATATCGCAGACATTGGTGTGTGTTGGTCCGGTGTGGATCAGCCCGCCGCAAGCGTCGAAAAAGGAGTACGCATCGTTGCGTGCTAAGGCTTGGTCCAGATCCAACCCCGCGTTTTCAGCCCGCCGCCAGACATCGGCATCCAGCCAAGCGCCTGCTGCATCGGTAGGCCCGTCTTCGCCATCGGTTCCGCCTGAAAGGATGACAAGACGCGCGCGGTCCGCGGGACTGACGTCGGGAGACTGAAACAGCGTCTGCATGGCGGCGAGGACCAATTGTTGATTACGCCCTCCCTTGCCGCGTCGCTCGGCCGGGGCCAGCGTTACGGTCGGCTCGCCGCCGGTAATTAAGCAGTTGGGTCCTGGGTTTCGCAGCATGTGAATGGCCATCCGGGCGAGGTGTTGCCCAACTTGTTCTGCCGACCCCTCACTTTTTCGTGCCGATTGCATGGCATGTTGCCAACCCAACCGCTCCGCTTGCACACCCGCAGCGTCGACTGCAGTCGCATTGTTGGCCAACACAATTGCGCAGCCATGCGGTGGGTAGTCCCCGGCGTCCCCCGGATCCGCTGAAGCTTGTTCCAGCACGCGGTAAACGGACGGCGGCAACGATCGTTCGGTATCGAACTTAGTTAGCAGCTTGATCGCTTCGGTCGGCGTGGAGGAATCCGGGACGGTTGGCCCCGAAGCGATCAGATCAAGCGGATCTCCCAAAACATCCGAAATGACAACCGTGATCAACGTTTCGGCAAGGCATGCAGCGGCCAGCTTGCCCCCTTTGACCGCACTAAGGTGTTTACGAACGGTATTGAGTTGTTCGATATTCGCACCATGACTGCTAAGAAACCGAATCGTCGCCAATTTGTCCTCCAGCGTCAGCCCCTCCGCAGGCAAAGCCAGCAGTGCCGAACCGCCACCGGAAATCAGCGCGATACAGGTATCTTGCGGATCGAGTTGCGAAACTCGCTGCAAAATCCGGCGGGTCCCCTGAACGGCCTCCGCCGTTGGTTCGTTCACCCCCGCGGGTCTGCCCACGTGCAACGCGATCGGTTCGGTGGCACGCTCCGTACCGGCCGGTATCAAGACCAGACCATCAAGAGCAACCGAGCAGTCACCCCGCAAGTAGGCGTCTCGCAGCCCTGCAGCCATCGCGGCGGCCGCTTTCCCGGCGCCAACGACCAACAAGCGACCGTCGGATCGAAGCGGAAAGGAATGATCACCGATTTCGATCGATTGATGATCGAACCTCAGCGATGCTGATAACAGTCGATCCGCCTTGACGGCATCAACGCCCGCTTGCCAAATTTCCCGGGCTTGTCGCGTCAAGGTGGGATTCGCATCGGGCTGGTTGAATCGACTGCGTGGACTTGTCATGATGCTCTCGTTGGGACCTTAGTAAACAAACCGCACAATCACGCAGCTTAGCCTGCCGATTACGATTCGTCACCGACAGACAGGGCCAACCGCGGTGCAAGCTGCTTCCGAACGCCTTCAATCGTTAGATCAGTTTCGCGGCTATACGGTCGCGGCAATGTTTTTGGTCAACTTTACAGGGTCTTATCAAGCGGTCCGCGTTTTTCTGCCAACGCTAGGGCATTGGAATGATCACTGCAGCTTCGCCGACACGATCATGCCGCAGTTCCTCTTTGCGGTGGGGTTTGGATTTCGGATGTCCTACCTGCGTCGTCTGCAGCAGGATGGAGCGGGAGCGACCAAGCGTCGGATTGTGCGACGTATTTTCGGCTTGCTGCTGGTGGCGTTGTTTGCCCATGGTCTAGATGGACGCTACGAATCGTGGGAGGCGATTCGAGCACTGGGACTGGGTGGATTTTTTAGCGAAAGTTTTCAACGGCGTTATTTTCAAACTTTAACACATATCGGCG
>SLFV01000332.1 GCA_007124075.1 Roseimaritima sp. | reverse complement strand
AGTCCCCGGCATTACCCGCTGGCAACTAGAGACAAGGGTTTCGCTCGTTAAGGGACTTAACCCGACATCTCACGACACGAGCTGACGACAGCCATGCAGCACCTGTGCAAAAGCTCCCCGAAGGGCACCACCAAGTTTCCAAGGTGTTCTTAAGCATGTCAAGCCTAGGATAAGGTTCTTCGCGTATCCTCGAATTAAGCCACATCCTCCACCGCTTGTGTGAGCCCCCGTCAATTCCTTTGAGTTTCAGCCTTGCGACCATACTCCCCAGGCGGAGCACTTAACGCTTTCGCTACGGCCGGGAGGATGTGAGAGTCCCCCCAACCCAGTGCTCATCGTTTACAGCTAGGACTACCGGGGTATCTAATCCCGTTCGCTACCCTAGCTTTCGTACCTCAGCGTCAGAAATGGCCCAGTGATGCGCCTTCGCCACCGGTGTTCCTGATGATATCAACGCATTTCACCGCTCCACCATCAGTTCCCATCACCCCTGCCATCCTCGAGCCTAGTGGTTTGAAACGCAATTCCACGGTTGAGCCGTGGGCTTTCACATCTCACCTACCAAGCCGCCTACGCACGCTTTAAGCCCAGTGATACCGAATAACGTTTGGACGGTTCGTCTTACCGCGGCTGCTGGCACGAACTTAGCCCGTCCTTCCTCTGAAGATCGGTCAAGCTAGGGGGAGAACCCCCTAACATTTCCTCCCAACTGACAGCGGTTTACAACCCGAGGGCCTTCATCCCGCACGCGGCGTCGCTCGGTCAGGCTTTCGCCCATTGCCGAAGATTCTCGACTGCAGCCACCCGTAGGTGTCTGGGCAGTGTCTCAGTCCCAGTGAGCCGGGTCATGCTCTCACACCCGGTAGCCATCTAAGCCATGGTGGGCCATTACCCCGCCATCCAGCTAATAGCACGTGGTCCGATCCTAAGGCGGAATCACACCATTTGATCCTGAGATATTATCCGGTATTACTGAAGCTTTCGCCGCACTATCCCGGTCCCCAGGGCACGTAACCACGCATTACTCTCCCTTCCGCCGCTGTCCATTTCCCGAAGGAAACTTCTCGCACGACTTGCATGCCTAATCCACGCCGCCAACGTTCATTCTGAGCCAGGATCAAACCCTTCAATTTTTATGCTTGCACCAATTGCCTTACGGCAACCAGTGACGGCTAACAATAGAAGTGCCTAAACACTGTGGGTGGCAGTCGGTAGGCCACCACCCTTCGCCATCTTTCAATAGCGATCTCGCAATCTGAACTCAACAGAGAGTTACCACCAAATTGTCAAAAATCAATTGCCGCTCTTTGCGGGCCTGGGATTATGCAATCCATGAACTTCGCTGTCAACAGGTTAATTCATGATTTGTATTTCTTTTCCCAGCCTCAAAGTGGCAGTCTCAAAGAAACGCCCATTTGCTCGCTGGTGAGAGCATATTACCGAGGCCCAGCACGACGAACAAGGGGCTTGGGACAAAATTAAGTTATTTTTTTCCCCGAGCTGCTCGCAAGCGAGAAACTACAACTTGGAATCCCGTCAGGCTCCTTTGCTCCCTTCGGCACATGAGTTCTTCGGCAATCCGATTTGCGCCAAACCGCTCGAACGCGTAAAAAAAACCATCTGAGCGTTGAAAGCCCAATCCAGCCCGCACAGCCGTTTCGATTTCCTCCATTGATGCAACCACTGCGTGAAGCAGCATGAGATCCGCCTCGACCAGCATGGGTAGAAACAGCTGCCAGGTTATTTGGTCCACCGTGAGTGACGATTGCGAGCCACGCTGATACCTCGCCACCACGGAACTGGCCTCAGGACACAACTGCTCACTGCGCCGTTGATTTTCATAACTATAAAAACCACGGTGCGCAAAACGTCCCAGCAATTTTGCTTTGACCATCCCCGCCAGGACGCTGGCGGGCTCAAGCCGTTGCGGGAATGCCTGCCAGTAAATCCTCCCCGCGTCAAAAGCCGTCCTGGTGCCGATCAAGTCAATTAACTCCAGGGGCGACATCGGCATCCCAAACCCGAGTGCCGCATCCTGCAGCACCTCAGGTGCTACCCCCCGTTCCAACAGTCGCATCGCCTCGTTGAGGTAGGGAGCCAGGATGCGATTAACAACAAATCCCGGGCTATCGCCAACTGTCAATGCTGTTTTTTGCAGTCGCTGAACATGAGCGATCGCGACCCGCAGCGTCGCTGGATCCGCTAGACCAGGGGCGATGACTTCAACTAGCGGACGCTCCAGAACAGGCATGAAGAAATGCATCCCACAGACCTTCTGGGGGTTGGCAAGTCCAGCGGTAAGACGATGGATAGGTATGGTGGAGGTGTTACTGCACAGGACAGCCCGTTTCCCAAGCCACGCCTGCAAGTCAACAAGCAATGCTTGCTTGGCCATTAGGTTTTCGCTGATCGATTCGATTACCAAGGCAAAGCCTTCGGTGGGGGACGATGCGCTGACGCGATCAAACGCACACGAACACAGATCACTCGCCACCGCCAGCTCGCGGGAGTGCAGGTTGCCGTTGCCCAATCGCAGTTGCGCGTCCTGACCGACAGAAAGCCGAGGAAAGCGAGCCGCAATGTCGCTAACTAATCGTTCGATTGCCTCCGCGGAGACATCACAAACACGGACCCCGCATCCCACGTTCAGGTGAGCCGCAGCGATCTCGGTACCGACGGCCCCAGCCCCGATTAAGATAATTTCCGAGGGTAACGCCTCTGCGCTGGGATTCGGCATCTCGCTAAACTCAAAAGCGGTCGTAATAAAAGGCGAACGTTCAACGGTTCGCGGTGTTGAATATTGTTTTCTCCCCCCGGAATCCGCCTTGCCCACACCTCTTTCGGCCTCTAGGCCTGCGCAACGCGTGGATCAAGGACTGCCTCGCCCCACAATGCGGGATCCTCGAAAACAGGAAAATCAGGCTGTAGCGAAAAAGTTTGCCAGCCCAACTCCCGGTCCGCGACCGCATACCAAAAGCCCAAGCGGGGATACTGATGTGGATCGAATCCAGTAAGTGCTGCCGCGGGAATGAATCCTGACACTTGATAACCATCTTTGGTACACCCCCCCGCTACCGGCAAAATGCGGCTCGGGACGGGATTTGGCTCCTGCCGCGCTCTGGCAATCGGCAACAGACTGGCCGCCGGTTGATCGCGCCGGGCTCCGCCCCCAATCGGCATAAAATGAAACCGATGGCAATAGCGATTGGCACGATGGATGTCGGGGGAACAACGCGTGTCGATCAGCAACACGAATCCATCGCTTTCGTCGAAGCGACCATCGCGGCACCAAGGGATCTGTTTTTTCCCGCAGGCCACCACATTCAGCCCCAGCCCAGCGGGTGACCAAGCCATTCTGATATCAGCGAAGAGCGGATGATCCGCCAAGGCACCCCAAGAAGGCAGCCGACAGCTAGCGGGCAACTTCAATCCGCCAGCTTGCCACCGCAACGGATATTGGTGGATCGCGATTTCGAAGCGGAAAGGAAACGTGGGGTCAAGAAGCAGGCTCATGGAGCATAGATTAGCGATTGACAACAGAAAAGTCTCGATCGCTTTGGTAAAAAAGCGACCGAGACTCCGGCATTCGGATTCTGCCTAGCAAGCGTCGCATCCGAAATGATGCAGCGTTGACTTCAGAACATCCTTGCACCGTTACCAGTTGTATTCGGCCCCCACATAACCCCCGTGCAATAAAATGCTTTTATCGGCGCAAACTTCGCTGGCGGAAGGCAGATGTGCTAAGTCCGAGGCAATGGAACCGACAGACGTGGCGACGCCCGTAATCCCGAACAGCCGATACCCACCGTTGATGCTCCAGCATTTATTCACGCGATATCCGATCCCTAAATCCAGTTCCCCCAGCGAGGACAAAACCGTTGCAGAACTATTGATTACCGCTGGCCGCCCGTCAAGCGACGGGTATACGCCGCTGACGTAACCCGGCATACCCGTAGCCCCTAACGAGGACCGGTAGCGCACATTGTTGGCGTAAATTCCCATCTTTGCGCCAGCGTACACATTCAAATTACGTCCGAGACAGTAATCAAAACGGGTGCCAAATTGGTAGCCGATCAGGTTATTTTGAGCGTTGACGTTATAGTACAGGTCATCGGGTCCATGACCGTAGAACGTGTCCATCTGACTGGCAGCGAAGGAAAATCTGTCACGAAACTGCAGCCATCGCAATCCATGGGCGGTTTGAATTTGCAACTTGCTGTGGCAAGGTGGGATCAGCGGCCCGCAAGCACCACCGCATCCCGGAGCGGGGCCGCAACCCGGCCCACACCCGCTGCCGCCATCTCCGCCACAGGCGACTCCCAGCGGGCCTAAACCTGCCCTGCGAGCCCCACCGATCCCAAAGGAGACAAAGTTAAGCTCGACCCCCTGGAACAGAACGTCACGAGAGACGCGATAATGCCTTGCATCTTCAAACAGCGTGTACATCGATAGATCATTCGCAGGGTCCCCATCGGCGCCGATGTCGTACATGATGTTGTTCCATGAAGGCATTGCAGCCCGGTATTGCCGACCGACGTTCATATTGCGACCCAGCATGCCGGCCCCCGAGTCCAGATTCGCCACTTGCTGACTGGGGTCGAAAAAGAAAAACCCTGCAGTGATTGCGTGCTGACCGCAATTGAAATAGCGACCGAAAAACGTCTCGAAGGCGGCTCCGTCCCGCGGAGAAACCTGCCCCGTGCTTAACATCGTGTCGGTCGGCATGGCGATGTCGTACAAAAGCCGTTGATCGCAGTTATCTTGAAATCTGAGGAACAATAAACTGCCGCCGGCAAACCAGTTCCTCAGCGGCGCGGGCCCCACCGCCACTGGGGGCGCACAGGAGCCGCCGTGACCGACGGTGCTTTGGTGATATCCGCCCCAAGGAGCCGCAGCGGCCTCCTGATAAATGTGGCCAAACGCGGGTGCAGGGCTGCAGCTTTCGCAGTGCCCTTCGGGCCCTGCAGATCCATGGTGCTGAGCTGCCGGGGAACCATGCAGATGCTGAGGTTCCCCGTGGATCGGCTGTCCGTGGACCTGTGTCGGCAATGGCGGAGCCGGTGCGGGATGCCGATACTGCGACACGGAAGGACCGTAGGTGTGGGTTTGATTCTGGCCGCTGGGCAGAGGCTGCGCTACCCCGTTTGGTAACTGCTCGGGCACAACCGTCTGACCATCCGCGACACGTAGCCTGGAATCTGGGGGGGGATGAAAATTATTCCAGTTGGGATTGCCGGGACGACCTCCCGGTGGCATCCGCAGCCCATGGTTCTGCAGACTATGATGCAGCGGAACGGTACTGGGAGCGGTTTGGTACTGCGTGGCCGGAAACGTTGGGTAGCCACCATACTGACCCGTGACTGTCGTCGTTACGCATAGCCCTAATGCAAGCGCGAGGCAACGATGAATTCGGAATTTCACTGTTCGATCCCTGAACGAGAAGCGGCTTACCAAACAATGCCGGACATCGACCGCCCAGCACGACACGGACAGCCTTCTAAGGCATAAGTGAACCTTACGAAGGATCGACACTCGTGGCAGCAAAGCCCTCTGCAAAGGGCGTTTGAGCGTCAATTTTTTTTGCTTCTTCTAGGAGAAAAGCAACTTTCGCCCCAAGCTTCCCAGAGCGAGCAAGCCTACCGTTCGCACAGGCTTGCGCAATCGTTACTAAGCATCAAGAGGTTCGTCCGTGACGCAACCTTCACTGGCGCTTTTGACGCACTGGATGTATTTGAATAACGTACCACGGGTCGCCTTCAGGGGCGGAGCGACCCATTGCTCACGTCTTTTTTGTAGCTCCGCTTCGGTTAGCTGGACGTCCAACGAATTGTTCTCGGCATCAATGGTGATCACGTCCCCGTGACGAATCAGCCCCAGTGGGCCTCCCTCCTGGGCCTCCGGACTAATGTGCCCAACGATAAACCCGTGGGAGCCTCCGGAGAATCGCCCATCGGTCAGCATCGCGACGTCTGACCCTAAACCTGCCCCCATGATGGCACTGGTCGGGGTCAACATTTCTGGCATACCGGGGCCACCCTTGGGGCCTTCATAACGAATCACGACGACATCACCTTTTTGGATCTGCTTTTGTTCCAGTGCCTCCAGCATGACCTCCTCGCTATCAAACACCTTCGCAGGACCAGTGAACTGCAACCCCTCCTTGCCCGTGATTTTTGCCACAGCTCCTGCGGGGGCTAGCGAGCCGCGTAGGATTCGGATGTGTCCCGTTTTCTTAATCGGATTGTCAATTGTCCTGACGATTTTTTGTCCTGGTGTCAGCCCCGGAACCGTGGCAAGATTTTCGCCAAGCGTTTTGCCGGTCACAGTCAAGCAATCGGAGTTCATGAGTCCTTGTTCCAGCAAATATTTCATCACTGCGGGAGTCCCCCCGATCGAGTGTAAGTCTTGCTGGACGAAGCGGCCGCTGGGTTTGAGATCCGCAAGGTAAGGAATGCGATCACTGACGGACTGGAAATCATCGATAGTCAGTGGCACGTCAACGCTGCGCGCCATGGCGATCAGGTGCAGGACCGCATTGGTACTGCCTCCCAAAGCCATCACGGTAACCATTGCATTTTCGAATGCCGCACGCGTCATGATGTCGCGGGGTTTGATGTCTCTTTCCAGTAGGACACGAATCGCGGCACCAGCAGCCTCGCATTCCTTCCGCTTGTCCTCCGTTTCCGCAGGGGTGCTGCCTGAATAGGGGAGTGACATTCCTAAAGCTTCGATCGCGGTGGCCATGGTATTGGCGGTATACATACCCCCACACGCCCCCGCCCCTGGACAACTTTTACGAATGATTTCTGCGCGTTCCTGTTCGGAGATCTGCCCCGACAAATATTGACCGTAGCACTGAAATGCGCTCACGATGTCCAGGCTCTGGTCCCCCATCTTGCCAGGACGGATAGTACCCCCGTAAACCATAATTGCGGGTCGATTCAGACGCCCCATGGCGATCAGGCATCCTGGCATGTTTTTGTCGCAACCGGGTAACGCGATCAATGCGTCATACCACTGGGCTGAGACAATCGTTTCGATGCTATCAGCGATCAGGTCGCGACTCTGCAAACTGAAACTCATCCCCTCGGTCCCCATAGAAATCCCGTCGGAGACCCCGATCGTGTTGAACTGCATGCCGACCATGCCAGCGGCTTCGACCCCCTTTTTTACCTGCTTGGCAAGATCCAACAGGTGCATATTGCAGGGGTTACCCTCGTACCACATGCTGCCGATACCAACCTGCGCTTTGTCCATATCGGCTTCGGTCAAGCCGGTAGCGTATAACATGGCTTGCGATGCCCCCTGAGCCTTGGGCTGGGTGATACGACGACTGAATTTGTTCAATGGAGCATTCATGGTGAAGATGATTCCCGTCAGCAAGCAAGTTTATCTGGAGCGTCCCTACATCTAGCGCCCCAGGTTTGATTATGATCTTCGACAACCATGCTCACCAAGCCCCCTAAGGAACAGCGATCCGATGACCATGCCCATTCGATTCATCTACTTTGACCTGGGGAATGTCTTGGTTCAGTTCGACCCACAGCAGGGATGCGAGCGTTTGGCAGGCTGGCTGGGCGTGGCTGCCCAAGACGTGCGGCGAGTGGTATGGGAAAGTGGCTTGCAAGATGAATTTGAACACGGTCGAATCTCACCCCCAGATTTCGCAACGCGGATCTTGATCGCTCTGGATTGCAACGACGTAGATTTGCAGCCCAGTGGCCAGCCGTTGCTAGATTTTTTAAGCGACATGTTTACGCCACTGAACCAGACGCTGGAGCTTGTTGGGGACCTTCAGCGTCAACAGATTCGCTTTGGCATCCTTTCCAACACCTGCTGTGCGCACTGGGATTGGATTTTACGTCAACCCTGGGACCTCCCCTGCCGGGAATCCGTTGCAAACATCCTGAGTTTCGAAGTCGGGGCAATGAAACCGCAGGGACGGATCTACCAGGTGGCACAAGCCGCCGCCAACGTACCGCCGGAAAGCATCTTTTTCACTGATGATCGGTCGGAGAATGTCGCTGCTGCCACAGCGTTGGGCTGGCAGACCCACTGTTTCTCTGATGCTTTCGGGCTTAGAAACGCGTTGCGGGACCGTGGCGTTTTGCAGGCATAAGCAGATTGAGCTGACACTCAGTCCCGTGAAGCCCGGTCGCGTTGCTGCAGGTGCTCGCGTAGTGTTTTCAAGATCGCAGCAAAAACAACACTTTGCTTGTCAAATTCTCGACTTTCTCCCTGAATTTGCAGAAGCACTAAGTCAGAACCGTGGGGGATCACGGTTAACCGCGAGATGACCAGCAAATCGAGACAATAAAAATGAAGGTCACATGCGACTTCGTCAGCCCCGGCGTCGGACCAAGCGAACACGGCGGATTCGATTTCGTTGTATTCTTTTCGCATTCCGGCTTCGAAATCTGCTAGCAAGCCTGATGCATCGCTGCGGTCAAGGTAGCGAGTTACCGCAAAGAATGCCCCGCCAGGGGATTCCAGCGTAACTCCAGCCGACTCCTCGTTGGTTAATCGCTCGACGACCTGCCAATTCTCCGGGTACATGAATCGCAGGTTGAAATCTTCAAAAACCGCTGGCATTCCAGGCCTCTTCCGAGAGAAATGGTCGATGATAATTGCTCAGGACGCCTCTGCCCAGGACGCTAAGGTTGGTAGAAAATCCTGCGGCAACCATCTATTTGTTGAATGCGCAAGCGGGAAAGGGCAGGACCGGATTGCGTTATCCCGGAAGGGTTTGCTAAACCCCAGTGGATGCGGCTCCCCAATTGTTCGTTAATAAAAATGTGACAACCAACCTTCCACGTTATTAAAAAACGGGTCTGCCCGATGGGAAACCTCTCTGAGACAGTGAAGAATCGGGTCCGCTCACGTGGCAAGGCCGCCGACATTTTCCGGAAGTTTTTTTCGAATCAGGTGTGCTCCGGCTAGTCAACGGTCTTTTCCAGTAACATGCGTTTGACGGCTGATTCGCCGCACCATTTCAGTACCGGTTTCTTAGGTTTTTTGGGCAGAAGCATGCTTGGCGACCGCTCACTTGCACCAGCTAATCAGCGAGGGATCGCGGGCTTTTGCTGTCGTGGGTTCCTGTTGTGGGTCGCGGTCCTCTGGTGCGGCGGGGGGTGCACGGCGATTCGGGCTCGCACAGAAACACGAACCTCGACGGCGGCAACCAATCTGGCTCGGCAAGGATTGGAGGCGATTCATCTGGAGCGTTGGGAGTACGCGGAGGAACTTTTTGCTGCCGCCTTGGCGCTGCACCCGGCGGACGATCGTGCCAACTGGGGAATGGCGGAGACGCTTTGGCACCGGGGTGAACCGGCCGAAGCGATCCAATACATGCAGAACGCAGTACGTCTGAGTGACGGGCATCCCGAGCGGATTGTCCGACTGGGGCGCATGCAATTCGACCACGGGAACCTGGAGGCGGCGGAAGAATTGCGAACGGCCTCGCTCCGCAGTGGACGCCACCTGCCGCAAACCTGGGCGTTGCATGGAGATTGCTTGCAACAACGAGGCGAAACGGACTCCGCATTAGCTGCCTACCACCGGGCGTTGGCTTTGCAGCCTGACTTTCCCGAGGTTCAGTTATCGGTCGCGGAACTGTATCGGCAGCAGGGTCGCCATGACCGCCTCCTGGCGACACTGGATCGTCTTCAGGA
This sequence comes from Roseimaritima sp., assembly GCA_007124075.1. Classification (GTDB taxonomy): domain Bacteria; phylum Planctomycetota; class Planctomycetia; order Pirellulales; family Pirellulaceae; genus Roseimaritima. The sequence continues at coordinate 7,152 of SLFV01000332.1, read as the reverse complement.
CCACACCAACGAATGTTTTCTGCCGGAGCGAGTGATGATGCTGCGTGGCATCGCACTGCGGCACCTGGGTCGTCATGACGATGCGAGTCGCTGTTTCCGCAAAATCATCGAACTAACCCCCAACGATCCGATCGCGTTCCTTCAGTTAGCGACTGTGGCGATTGAAATCAATGACCTGGAAAGTGCGGAGCAAGCGATTTCGCAAGCCTTGCAGCTCGACCCTACCTTACTGGTGGCGACCGACCTTCGCTCCCAGGTGCGTCAGCAATTGCAATTGGCTTCGCAATCCGATGCGAAAAAAAATCCGCACTGAACACAGCCGTTGGTTTTTCCCGGCATGTTCCAGTCTAGGTTGTGAAGATCCGCTGACTGGCCCCCCCCGGAGCGATCGGGACGATCAGGGGCGACGCACACTTAGGGCAGTGCCCTGCGTAGGCCGTTCGATCCGCGCGGCGATACAATCGGCTGTAGACATTGCAACAGCGAAAGAGAATGCTGATGTAGGGTCGCGGCGTTTGGCCCGTTTGCGGAGACGTCTGTTCGGCCGGTTCGAATTCGTTTGCCATCGCTTCAACACCAGTAATACGGTTTATCTCAAAGTCCGTTGATATTGCGATTGCCAGCGTCAGGGTTGTCCCGCTGCTGCTCCGCTTGCTGCATGCCTTCCAGCGCCAGGCGTAATTGCGTCCGCGCCCGATTCAATCGACTGCGCACGGTCCCAATCGAAATCTGCAGAATGTCGGCAATCGCCTCATACGACTGGTCTTCCATTTCCCGCAAGACCAGAATCGCTCGATGTTCCAACGTCAACTGATCCAATGCCCGTTGGATCATTGCCACACGCTCCTCGCGAAGTAACCCCGCGTCGGGGGCATCCACGTGATCAACCGGCTCGGCGCCCGTCGCTTCGCGTGCCTGCTCCAAAGACACGCTGGGCTGCTTGCGACGACGGCGCGACAGGGCGTTGTTAAAAGCGATTCGGTACAGCCACGTGAAAAATTGACTATTTCCGTGAAATGAATCCAACTTTAAAAAGGCACGAACAAAAGCTTCCTGAACAACATCCTCCGCTTCCTCGGTGGAACGTGTTACTTGCAACATTGCCGCGTACAATCGTTCCTGATGCGTCCGCACCAACTGACCAAAGGCCTCGGAGTCGCCCGACAGGGCGGCGCGTATTAACTCCGCCTCGTTTGCCACGTCCGCTACCCACTGTTCCGATGAATTGTTTTTGCTTCAGTTAGCAAACAGCCTACCAAAACCGTTGCAGCCTCTGGAGGCATCTGCGTCCATTTGGGCAGACAACGCGGTTTTGGTAGGACGCCTACCAAAACCTGTCGGGGGTCGCGGTTGCGACAACCATTGTTCACCCTCCCGTTCGCGTTGGTCACTAGTACGGAAATTACCACGAAAAGGTTTGTCATTCCGCTCTACCCCATTCGTTAGGCCAGGCATTCCACTTGGGCTATCTGGGCAAAGTTCCCTGCCTTTACTGGCAGCGGGACCGCCAAGAAAGTATCCTACGGCTGCGGAGGTTGTTCGGCGTGCGGCTCGGCGAACGCCCTTGCCAAGCTCCGCACCCCCCCGCCAAGTGGCTCAAGACCTAAGTCTGGCAACCGAGTAGCGAATCTGAAAGTCAGACCAGCCGCATCGTTTGTGGCCGACACGATGGCGTGGAACACCAGGCTGGATGCCTGTCCTATTGTTATGTGTTATGATCTTCCTTTGAATTGAGGGCAACCATGCTTTCCCGCCTCCACCTCAACACATGTGCTTTTTTGATCATCGCCAATATTTCGTTGGCCGAGGAGCAAGAGTCGTTATTTCCCGATTCGGGCCTGGAAGCTGCGGTGCGAGCCGAAGTTTTCGAGAAACGTTTCAACAATGATCCACTGACGAAAGCCGACGTACAAAACATTTCACGGGTGGTCGGTCGAGACAAAGAAATCAAAAGCCTGGAAGGATTACAACATTGTCCAGCGGTGATGTTGGTGGATTTCACGAACAACGAAATTGCTGACTTAACGCCGCTATCTCAGTTAAAGCGGTTGCAGTCCATTACCCTGGCAAACAATCAAATTACCGACTTGTCACCACTGCAGGAGCTAACGGCTACTCAATTGCTGGACGTTTCAAAAAATCAAGTCACCGATCTATCTCCGTTGCAAGCGATGGAGAACTTGCGGACGCTCTACGTTGCCGAGAACCAACTGAAGACTCTGGAACCGATTGCGGAGTTGACCAAAATCTGGTCGCTGGACGCCTCTGGCAATGCGATCGCTGACCTGAAACCTCTTCGCAAGCTGAAGTGGCTGTCAACCTTGAACCTCCGCAACAACAAGATCGCTGACCTGCAACCGCTGCAAGAACTGACGGAAATTAACTTTTTGCTCGTGAGCAACAATCAAATTTCAGACCTCGGGTCGCTTGTGGAGATGTGCCAACGTGATGCGGAGGGACCGAAACGATTCGCTCCGTACATGCGTTTGTATCTGGGAGAAAATCCGCTGAACGAAACAGCCGAAACGGAGCAACTAGAAACGCTACGAAAAATCGGTGTGCGTGTCTTTGACGAGTGAATTGGTTTCCAAGCATCGCTACCTACATCAGTTTGCGCAACGTCCTTGGATCGCGCAGGGCCGCGTAAGCGGTGCGGAGCAAACTGCCCTGTGGATCGCCGTTGGACGCGTCCAACAAACGTGCCGCCTGTTCGCTTCCCGCCTCCAACCGATGGACCCAAAGCGTTTGCATTCGGTCGACACTGTCAAACAGTTCCGGTCGGAGGCACAGCATGACCGCCTCTTGAACTTGACGGTTTAACCGGGGTAGCGCAGCGGTTGGTGAACAATGTTGACTCAGGATTGCTTGCATGCTGAAATCCATTTGGGCGAAGTCGTCAGCAGATGGCCGATCTCCCGAGGAGGTGCGGACAACGTCCGCTTGCTGCACGGCTCGTCGTTGGTTGTGTGCGTACTTCAAGGCCCCGTTAAACGTGGTCGCCATGCCACCAATCAACGTGTCGGTCCAACGTTCCACCTGGCGCCGCAATCGATCCAGTCGCAAGACTTCCGTCAATCGACTGCCGCGACCGAACAGCATCAAACGTAGGACACGCTGTCGGGCCTCCAAGTGAGCATGAAAAACCGAATCCAGAATCGGTGCAACCTCCGGGGTTGGATGTTGCCGTTCCAGGCCTGCCCCCAGCGCCGCATAAACACGCGTCAGCATCTCCGCCAGCAGGATTTCCTCCAGCAACGCTAGATTGGTCTCCCACCACTGCCGCAATTGCTCGGGGGTTCCCTGCGTTTGAAGCTTTCGCTGGTTGCCCAACGCCTGATGCCATAAATCGAACCGCTGGCGACTAGCCACCCAATAACTATTCAACGCTTCGTTTGGAATTAGATCGCGATGATATACCAGCCCCGCCCCGTACTGGACGATGATTGCGGCCAGTTCCGTAGTTTTTAAGACGTGCATATCAAATCGGGCTCAAAGCGTTGGGACTTCGGACTGACGGTTTCGTCCCTTCAATGCATCCATGGTGCCAAAACCACACTCGACTGCCTGCCGGATTTTCACAAGCCCTTTCGAAACAATGGATTGCAACCAATACCTGGGTTCCGAAAGAACACCGATAGGCAACGGGACTGATGCAAATGATCAACACGATCGTTTGCTGCCGGGCTTGACTGTTGCCTTTGGACAACACGAGCGCTGAAAGGAGCGGTGGATCGAAGCGCCGAACGAGCTGCCTGTTTGAAGCCGCTGGACCGGTAGGGTAGAATAAGGAGGACAGGCGTTGGCTTCTTGGCTGATTTCGTTGACCGTCCTCGGATCTAATGGCCAGCGTTTGCATTTCGAGTAGCATCCCGCCGGACGGGTTCCGCACGCTTCCGAAAATTCGGCAGTCACGCTGCCCTTTCCCTCCTCAGGATCCGAAAGAATGATCGTTTGCCCGCAATCGACACACAGACGCACCTGTTTGTTGTTGCTTTTTGTACTGCTAATCGCAGCAGGGCCTGGTAGAACAACTGATCGCGGAGACGCTGCAGAACCACGGATCGACTTCAATCGGCAGGTGCGGGCGATCCTATCCGATCGCTGTTTCCACTGTCACGGCCCGGACGAAAAAAATCGTGAGGCGGGGCTACGCCTAGACGAACGCTCCGCCGTTCTAGAAGACCTTGGCTCAGGGGCGGTGATCGTACCCGGGGATCCTAACGCCAGCGTCTTGATTCATCGGGTTATCGAACATGACGATGACCTGCGGATGCCCCCTGCCCACAGCAAGAAGCAAGCGTTGACCGCACAGGAGGTTCAGACGCTAAGTCAGTGGATTGCGGAGGGTGCCCACTATCAGTCGCACTGGGCATTCGCTCCGCTGCAAAGGCCTGCTACCCCAAGCACCAAGGACACATCGTGGGGCAACAACGCGATCGACCCTTTCATCGCTGGGACGTTGGAAGACGTTGATTTAGCTCCCTCGCCACCAGCAGATCGTGCAACCTTGCTGCGACGCGTTCACCTGGACCTGACGGGTTTGCTACCCCGTCCCAGCGAAATCGCTGACTTTCAGAACGATACTCGCCCCGATGCGTACGAGCGGGTTGTGGACGCACTTTTGGCCTCACCCCACTATGGCGAACGGTGGGGCCGGCATTGGCTGGATCAAGCCCGATACGCCGATTCCAACGGCTATTCGATCGATAGCGTCCGATCGATGTGGCCATACCGCGATTGGGTTCTGCGAGCAGTGAACGACGACATGCCCTTTGATCAATTCACGATCGAGCAGTTGGCGGGCGATTTGTTGCCCAACGCGAGCAAACTGCAGCGGATTGCGAGTGGGTTTCATCGCAACACGTTAATTAATCAAGAAGGTGGAACGGACCCCGATCAGTTTCGACATGAAGCCGTGGTCGATCGAGTCAATACGACGGGGGCCGTGTGGTTGGGATTGACGCTGGGCTGTGCCCAATGCCACACCCACAAATACGACCCGATTACGGATCGCGAGTATTATGAACTGTTCGCCTTCTTTAATTCGGGAACCGATCGCAACAACACGGGAGCCACGGTTTCGGTCCTACCAGGCGAGGTCTTAGGAACGACCGATGCCGCCGCGGTCCAGCGACAGCGTCAGCAGCGTCGAAAATGGGAGGCGGAACTGCTGCAAGAACTCGGCTCTGCGGACTCGGAGCATCCATTGTATGCTCAGGCCGAATGGCGGGAGTTTGTTTTTTCCGCTGATAACGCTGTCCAGACAAGCGAAAACCAAGATCTTGCAGACGTAGCGCTGCAGGTTGCCGGCCAGTCAAAGGTTCGGCTTCTGCAAGACGGCTCGTGGTTGATCGAGGGCAAACCGGCGGCCAATGCGGATTACCGTCTCGCACTACCCCTGCCGTCTGCGACGCTGTCCGGATTACGACTGCGGGTTTTGACCGATGATCGCTTGCCGCAACGTGGCCCTGGACGCGCTGCTAATGGGAATTTTGTCCTAACATCGGTACGGCTGCTGATTGACGGGGAAGCCTACGTGCCTGGTTTCGCAGTGGCCGATCACGAACAGCCGCAATATCCGGTGACCGCTGCGATTGACACCGACCCTAAGACCGGCTGGGCGATCAACGTCGCTCCCGGCAGTCAGGCGATCATGAATGCGGACCATCAAGCGGTCTTTGTGTTTGATCCTCCGGTGCGGATCCAGCCGTCTGCAGCGGTAGTGTTGGAACTGCGGCACGATGCCAATCCTGATTATCAGGTCGGGCGGTTTGCTGTCCAGTGGACCGATACTGCCCTGTCCTACCCTACCGGGGCTGCGTCGAAGACCTTGGTTGAGGCGTTGAAAAAATCCCCCGACAAGCGATCGGCTGCCCAGCGCAAACAAGTCCTCCAGGGGCTCCGCGACAGATACCCAACGGTCGACTTTGGCGATGATCCACCCGAGCCCGCCACCACGATGGTGATGGCGGAACTGCCCGAACCGCGACCGACGTACGTCAGTGTTCGTGGCGACTTTCTCCGTCCCGACGAGCAAGTCGGTCGCTTGCGACCTGGGGTACTTTCTGCGGTCCCGCCTGCCCTGCCCGATGACGCCTCAGGTGATCGGCTGGATTTAGCACGCTGGCTGGTTGATCCAGAAAACCCATTGACACCCCGCGTTACGGTGAATCGCGTTTGGATGAGATTCTTTGGCAGTGGTCTGGTAGAGACCGAAGAAGATTTTGGGTCTCAAGGAACTTTGCCGTCGCATCCGAAGTTACTGGATTTTTTAGCGACTCGCTTCCAAAGCGAAGGGTATTCGCTGAAACGCTTGCATCGCTGGATTGTCACCAGCGCGACCTACCGGCAGGCGTCGGCTTTCCGCAACGACACCTTGGAAATCGACCCTCGCAATCGCCTGCTGAGCCGCCAAAATCGGTTGCGGGTTGAAGCGGAGATTATTCGAGATGCCACATTGTCTGCCAGCGGACAGTTAGACCGTAGAATCGGAGGCCCTAGCGTCTATCCGCCACAACCTGACGGCGTGTACGCTTTCACGCAAACGTCTAAAAGCTGGCGTGCCGATCAGCACGGCAATCGTTTTCGTCGCAGCCTGTACACGCAGTTCTTTCGCAGTGCACCTCACCCGCTGTTCACCACCTTTGACACCCCCGACATGCAAACCACCTGCACGCGTCGAAACCGTTCCAATACTCCGTTACAGGCGTTAACCATCGCGAATGACCCGATGTTTCTGGAACTGGCCGATGCGTTGGGGCAGCGAATCTTGCGAGACACAACGCAAACGCGCAATTTGGCTGACAAACTAAATCACGCCTTTATGTTGACGCTGGGCCGTGAGCCTAGCGAGCAGGAAATGACAGTGTTGATGGACTATTGGGACAGCATGCTGCAAGGACAGGCAACAAGCCTCAATCCGGAAACGAGGAACGCCTCGAGTCCCAGCGACCCTCCAGACGCATGGTCTAGAATCGGACGCGTGCTGATGAACACCGACAACTTTATCACTCGAGAGTAAGCAACCTTAACTGCGGCACCCATGTCACCACTACAGCAGACCCCTGACCCCTCCATCAAAACCGCGACTCGACGCCATTTCTTTCAGAACTGCGGATTCGGCGTCGGTGCGATCGCGTTGGCCCAACTACT
>SLFV01000588.1 GCA_007124075.1 Roseimaritima sp. | reverse complement strand
TGGCCTGCATAGCGGGAAATAGGCCTCAGCGATTTCCGAACGGTTTGTCCATTAGAAAGCCCAACAGTAATTGAAAGCCCAACAGCTATGGAAGCGAAGATTGTTCTCCTGCCCGGAGACGGCATCGGTCCCGAAATTATCAACCAAGCCGAACGTGTGCTGGAGCAAATTGCGGCTCGCTTCGGGCACCGTTTCCACTTGGAACGGCACCTGATCGGCGGGATCGCGATCGACCAAACCGGCAGCCCCCTGCCACCGGAAACGGTCGCGGCCTGTCATACAAGTTCCGCGGTTTTGCTCGGTGCGGTTGGGGGACCGAAATGGGATGATCCGAACGCCGCAGTGCGACCAGAACAGGGATTGTTGGGGATTCGCAAGGAACTGCAATTGTTTGCAAACTTGCGTCCGATTGTCACGTTTGCCGAACTGGTCGATGCGTCCCCGCTTAAACGCGACGTTGTTGAGGGTACCGACATCCTGTTTTTCCGCGAACTCACGGGCGGGATCTACTTTGGCGACAGCGGTTCGGGGGTAGTTGACGGCGTCGAATCGGCTTTCCAGACGATGGCGTACAGTGTGCCGGAGGTTGAACGGATTGTGCGGCTGGCGGCAGAAGCGGCCAAAGGACGACGGAACCACTTGGTTAGTGTTGACAAAGCCAATGTACTGGAACCCAGCCGTTTGTGGCGTCGGGTTGCGCAGCGGGTAATGAGCGAAGAGTTTCCCGAGGTGCGCTTCGAAGTCTTATTGGTCGATGCGATGGCGATGCACCTGATCAGCCGTCCGCGCGACTTTGATGTGGTCGTGACCAGTAACCTGTTCGGCGATATTTTGACCGACGAAGCGTCGATGCTGCCCGGTTCGCTGGGCATGCTACCTAGCGCTTCGGTTGGTTCCGCAGGGCCGGGGTTGTTTGAACCAATCCACGGTTCGGCCCCTGACATCGCGGGCAAAGGAATCGCTAATCCGCTGGCCACCCTCTTGGCTTCCGCAATGATGCTGCGATATTCGTTACACCTGGAAACCGAAGCGGTTGCGGTGGAAACTGCGGTACGCGATGTTCTGGCTGCGGGCCTGCGGACGGCCGATATCGCTCGCGGGGCGACCACGGTCAACACGGTCCAGATGACCGACGCAGTCCTGGCGAAATTAACGGCCTAACCAAAATGGTCCCGCGGTCACGGGGGATTCATGCAGGGCGAATCGAAGTTCCGCTGAGGGAGGGTTAATCGCCCGCAATCTCCGGAGCCCCAAGTAGCATCGGTTGGCTGCCGTCATGGAAATAAACGCGATTGCGTCCGCGTCCCTTGGCCGCATACAACGCCTCGTCCGCACGACGAATCACCTGCGCCCCCGTCAGTTGCTCACGGACCTCTGCCAACCCGATACTGATCGTAACCTTGATTCGATGCTGCTCGGATTCAACCGTTTGCGTCTCGATTTGTTTGCGCAGGCGATCCATACGGTCGGCCGCCAGTCGCAAGGGGGTCGGCAGTAACGCAACAAATTCCTCGCCGCCGAACCTGGCCGTGAGGTAACCTCCCGATAATTGGCTTCCCAACAATCTCGCAACTTCTCGCAAAACTTCGTCACCTGCCGGATGACCGTATTGATCGTTGATCTGCTTGAAATGATCAATGTCCACCAATGCCACCACAAAAGCGCGTCCCGTGCCCGAACCGTAGGCCTGAAACATCGTTTCGAACTGCTGGTCGAACGCGCGACGATTAGCAAGCCCCGTCAAAGCGTCGCTCCGCGCTTCCGAAAGGTAATCTTCCATCTGCTTGGTTTGGCGGTCCAACTGCTTTTCAGCCGCCTCCAGACGTTTTTGTAAACCTTGGTTGCTGATCATGATTTGCTGCAACAAATCAACAATCTTGCCATCTTTTACAGAAACATTTCGTTGCACCTGTGCTGACAATGTCCCCAATTCGGTCTGATACCGAGTGACGCTGCCCGAATACTCGCTGGTCCAGTTTCCAAGATCATGCACAAAATCCAGCAGACGCCGACGATCCTGACCTAACGCTCGCTGGCTGCGTCGAAAGCCAAACAGATATCCACCAATGGATCCAACCGCCAGCAAAATGCACGCCACCGCGACACCCGCCACAAAGATCGTTGACGACGAACCCATGAATTGGCTTCCTATACGTCCATGGCCGCGGCCACCTGTTGTTCTTCGACCGTCGCCTCAATTCGTTCACCCCTTGCGATGACGACAATCCCATTGTCACTGATGGTGAATCCCCGCTGCCGATCCAATTCCAAGTCGTAACCGACGCGCATCCCATTGGGGATCTGCACACCTTTGTCGATGATCGCCCGACGAATCTTCGCATGCCGGCCAACGTCAACGCCTTCAAACAAAATACTGTCTTCCACGGTCGCAAAACTGTTCACGCGAACCCGCGGCCCGATCACGCTGCGGAGGACGGAACCGCCGCTGCAGATGACTCCCTGACAAACGATGGAATCCAACGCCTCGCCTCGACGACTGGAGTTCCGGTCACTACCAAAAACGAATTTGGGCGGCGGAACGTTGGGCTGGAAACCACGGATAGGCCACTCCTGATCGTACAGGTTCAACTGAGGATCCACATGGATCAAGTCCATGTTCGCTTCAAAATAGGCATCCAATGTGCCTACGTCACGCCAATACGCTTCGCGTTTAACACCCCCGGTTGCATCACGATTCTCATCACGAAAAGGAAACGCAAACACGCGATGCGTATCAATCGCTCCCGGAATCAAGTCACCACCAAAGTCGTGACGACTGCCAATCCGTGTTGCATCACGACAAAGTTGCTCAAACAGAAATCTTGCCTTGAATACGTAAATCCCCATCGAAGCCAGACAAACCCCCGGTTCATCCGGAAGCGGTTTCGGATCGGCGGGCTTCTCTTGGAAACCAATAATTCGCTGCCCCCGATCAATCTGCATGACCCCAAATTGACGCGCCTCAGCAACCGTTGCTCGCAAGGCGCCGACCGTAATGTCCGCATCGTTTTGACGATGAAAGTCCACCATCGCCCCGTAGTTCATCTTATAGATATGATCCCCAGCAAGTACGACGACATGCTCCGGACGTTCGCGTTCGATCGCATAAATATTCTGATATACCGCGTCTGCCGTCCCCTGGTACCACTGGTCCGCAATCCGTTGCTGCGGTGGTACGACGTCGATAAACTCGTTCAACTCGCGGCAAAAGTAATGCCTCCATGCAACATCGATATGCCGATCTAGGCTTTGCGCTTTATACTGCGTCAGCACCAAAAGTTTCTTCAGTCCGCTGTTCAGGCAATTGCTCAACGCAAAATCGATGATCCGATACAGACCGCCAAACGGCACCGCGGGTTTTGCTCGGTCTCGCGTCAGTGGTTCTAGACGCGAACCTCGTCCACCCGCCAGGATCACCGTTACTGTTTTGTTCATGCCCCGTTCCCTAGGAGAATTCGCACCGCCTGATCAAGTCCACTGCGACCGTAACGCCGCACCCACTACCTCGTTGCTCTATTTCATACCAAAAAACCGATGCAAGAACAGGCCCGATGCACCGAAAATGGTCGGTAACGCAATGCCCTTCAACCGCGCTGCAGCAGCGGTTGTTTCCAGCGACGTAACCACTGTTCAAAGATCAGCAGCGACCAAAGCCGGTAACCATGATTTTGCCGTGATGATTCATGGAGCTGAACCAATTGCCGCAGTTTCTCCTGGCGAAAGTACTCCAAACACAAAGCGTCGTCGGCCAGTAACGTCTCGTGAACCAGTGGTCGTAATTCGTCTCGGAACCACGCATCAATCGGAATCCCAAAACCCATTTTCGAACGCGTCCAAATCTTTCCGGGCAATAGCTCGCCGAATGCATCCCGCAGCAACAGCTTTCCCCGTCGTGCACGAAATTTCAGCGAAACCGGCAAACTGGCAGCAAACTCCACCACCCGATAATCCAGCATCGGTTGCCGCACCTCCAGCCCATGGGCCATGGATGCGATGTCGACTTTTGTCATCAAATCGCATGGCAGGTAGGTCACCAGATCGGCAAGCGATGCCTGGGTGACGGCGTCCCGTCCGGCCGATCGATCCCAAGCCGCTTGTAAGAAGTCAAATGGATCCGCTCCCGGCAAACGTTCCAAGAAATCATCGTTGTAGAGCTCTGCTCGCAGCGTCTCAGGAAAAATCTGCAGCCAATTCAGGTAGCGACGCGCCGGCGGTTCGGCCATCGCGCCCAAAAAACGCTTGATACGGCGCACGACACTCCGCCGTCTTGAGGAATCGGGCAAGCGTTGCACCAATCCGATCCCGGGCAAACGGTGCAGCGGTAAAAACTGTTGCAAGATACGACTCAACCACAGCGCGCGATACCGATCGTAACCCGCAAACAATTCATCGCCTCCATCGCCTGACAGGGCAACCGTTACCTCGCGACGTGTTAGTTCCGAAAGGTACCATGTCGGAATCGCGCTGGAATCGGCAAAGGGTTCGTCGTAATGCCAAACCAATTTGCCAATGATGTCCACCCCCCGTGGCGAGACCTCGAACCGGGTGTGCCGCGTTCCATAGCGATCTGCAACCAATTGAGCGTATCCGGTTTCATCGAAGTCCTTGTTCGCGAAACCAATGCTAAACGTGCGAATCGGATCGCTCCGCTGTTGCTGTGCAAGTGCGACCATCAACGAAGAATCAATTCCACCCGAGAGGAACGCCCCAAGCGGCACGTCGGCTTGCAGTCGAAGTCGCACCGCATCGCTTAGCAGCTCCCGCAACCGCTCGACCGCCTCCGCCTTGGTAATCACGATTTCCTCTTCAGGCTGAAAATCCCAGTAGGACTGCACCCGGACCTCGCCATCTGCAAACACCGCCAGTGACCCGGGAGACAGTTTATGTACCCCCTTCCAAATGGTGTTGGGATGGGGGATGTACTGAAACGTCAGAAACTCGTCGATCGCCGCAGGATCGACCTCCTCCAAGATTCCTGGGACCTGGGCAAAACATTTCAACTCGCTTGCA
>SLFV01000545.1 GCA_007124075.1 Roseimaritima sp. | reverse complement strand
TTTTCAGCGGCTGATCGATTCGCTGCTTAGCAGTCCTCAGTACGGAGAACGTTGGGGCCGTCACTGGATGGATCTGGTACGCTACGCGGACACCAACGGCGCCGACGAGAATCATGCATTGCCCGTTGCCTGGCGTTATCGTGACTGGATCATCGAAATGCTGAATCGTGATCTGCCGTGGGATCAGTTTTTGATGCACCAGCTTGCGGGCGATCTGTTGACGGGGGACACGGCGACGGGACCCGATCATGAGCGCCGCGCCGGCGAACGCCTGACCGCGACAGGGATGTTAGTTGTCGGTCCAAAGATGCTGGCAGAGCAAGACAAGGAAAAAATGCTGATCGATATTGTCGACGAGCAGGTTGATACGGTCAGTCGCACGATGCTGGGATTGACGATCGCCTGTGCTCGCTGTCACGACCACAAGTTCGATCCGATTTCCGCAGAGGATTACTACGCGCTGGCGGGTATCTTTGTCAGCACCAAAACGATGGCGGACCGAGCGTTCGTTTCGAAGTGGTTGGAACGTCCCCTGCCGGACGCAAAGCGATCGAGCCAGCGGCAACAGCATCAAATTCGGATCGACGCGTTGCGGATGAAGGAACAAGCCGTTGCGGCGGAGGTGAAACAGAATGATCAGGATGCTGACCTGCAGCAGAAGCATGCGGAATTGCGCGAGCAACTGAAGAAGCTGGAGGAGGCAATGCCGGCTTACGCCACGGTGATGGCAGTCCAGGAGGATTCTCCCACGGATGTTCCGGTCCATATTCGCGGCAATCATTTGGCGTTGGGCAAAGAATCCGTTGCGCGAGGGTTACCCCAGATCCTGGCCGATGTCGACCCATTGGAGACGATTCCGGAAAATCAAAGTGGACGCTTACAACTGGCGCGTTGGTTGGTTTCGCCCAACAATCCGTTAACCAGTCGAGTGATGGCGAACCGATTGTGGATGTGGCATTTCGGTCAAGCCTTGCAGCGTAGCCCGTCCAATTTTGGCTTGATGGGACAGGAACCGACGCATCCCGAATTGCTGGATTTTTTGGCGCAGCAGTGGTTCCAGCAAGGTTGGTCGATCAAGCAGATGCACCGGATGATCATGCGGTCGTCGACATACCAGATGGCCAGCGTGCCGGATCATCCGGATACTTTGAAATACGTTCAGCGCGACCCGGAGAATCGGCTCTGGTGGCGGCGTGATCGCAGACGCTTGGAAGCCGAAGCGGTGCGGGATTCGGTGTTAGCTGCGGGAGGCGAACTGGATCTGCGGATGGGGGGGCCGGGACAGGGGGCCGACAGCCATCGACGTGCGGTCTACCTGACGATCAACCGTGCTGGTTTGTACGAGATGTTTTCGACCTTCGATTATGTGGAAACCGCCAACCATATCGAACAGCGTCCCACGACGTTGGTGCCCCATCAGGCGTTGTTCTTGCTGAACAGTCCGTTGGTGTTGAAATCTTCGGAGCGACTTGCGGAGCAGGCGGCCCGCGAATTTCCCGATCCCCAGGCTCGTATTACCGCCCTCTTTGAGAATCTGCTGGGCATTCAACCCGATGATCAACAGTTTCGCCGAACCCACGCGTTTTTGCACGACCTTGGTTCACCAGCGTCCCAGAAAGGTGAGGCCCCTGACCTGGATCAGGCGGCGTGGCAGGCCCTCTGTCGGGCGCTGTTGGCTACGAATGACTTTCTGTACATACCATAGGAATAATCGCACATGGTTACGCGTCGAAAGTTACTACAATCTTCGGCTGTCGGATTCGGTTCTTTGGCGTTATGCGACCTGCTGGCGCGAACCGCCCACGGTTCCCCACGGGATCCGCATGCGGAAACGTCGGGCAGGACGCACTTTGCCCCGAAGGCCAAGCGGGTGATTTTTCTGTTCATGCATGGCGGTCCCAGTCATGTGGACACATTCGACTACAAACCCGAATTGATACGCTTGGATGGCCAGCCGTTTCCGCTGGAAAAACCTCGGATCCAGTTTGCCCAGACCGGGAACCTGTTGCGAAGTCCCTGGCCATTTCGCCAGTTTGGGCAATGTGGGGCGTGGGTCAGCGATTTGTTCCCGCACGTGGGCCGTTGCGTGGACGATATCACTTTTGTCAAATCACTGCATGGGTCCAATGAAGCGCACGGAGGCGCGTTGCTGAAAATCCATACCGGGTCGGATACGTTTGTGCGCCCTAGCATGGGGTCGTGGATCAGCTACGGGTTAGGGTCGGAAAACGAGGACCTTCCCAGCTTCATCACCATCAATCCGTCCTTGGGGCACGGCGGTGTACGGAATTTTGGTTCAGCGTTTTTGCCGCCGGTCCATCAGGCAACGCGGATTGGCACCAGTCGCAGTTCCATGAAACAGGCGTCGATTGCCAACTTGACCAACCCGTCGGTCCCAGCAAAAGTTCAGCGAGCCCAGTTGGACCTGGTCAGCGATTTGGACCGCTTCCAACGCGGGCGAAGTGAAGCTCCCTGGGAAACCGAATTGGACGCTCGAATCGAATCGTTTGAGTTGGCGTTTCGAATGCAAGCCTCTGCGCCCGAATTGCTGGACCTGTCCGGCGAAACCGCAGCGACGTTAAAGTTATACGGAATCGATCAGGAGCCAACCGACAACTACGGTCGCCAGTGCTTGGTGGCGCGACGTATGTCCGCCGCAGGCGTTCGATTCGTCCAGGTCTGTCATTCATACTGGGATCAACACTCCGACCTGCGGAAACAGCACCAGAAGTTGGCGGCGGAAGTCGACCGGCCGATTGCGGGCTTGTTACGCGACTTGAAACAACGTGGCTTGTTGGATGAAACGTTGGTGATTTGGGGTGGCGAATTTGGCCGCACGCCAACCGCACAGGGCAAGGATGGCCGCGATCATAATCCGCATGCGTTTACTTGGTGGATGGCCGGTGGCGGTGTGAAGGGGGGGCATGCGCACGGCGAATCGGACGATTTTGGCTACTACGCTGCAAACGACAAAGTCCATGTGCATGACCTACACGCGACAATCTTGCATCTGCTGGGTTTAGACCACGAACGATTGACCTATCGATACGGGGGCCGTGATTTTCGACTTACCGATGTGGAAGGCGACGTGGTTCACGACATCATCGCGTAAGCGACCTGACCAGGACGACGATGCAGCCTAGTACCGTCGCGATCGCCACGAAGCGACTTGGCCACAAAAACCACGGTCGATATTCGAAATGGACCTCCCAGTCGCCCGCAGGCAAGTAGACGCCTTGACATAGGTAGTCGACACGATGCACGTCCGTCGCGTTCCACGCTTGCGAAACACTCGCTCCCGCCGATCGGTAGTGGCAGTGCCAATGTCCATCTTGCAAGGTCGCGCGCCGCAGCAATCCTGCACGATCGCTGGTGATCCGATAGCGGCATTCATCCGTGCCCCTTGAAAGCGTGGTCATCGTAACTTTTGGCAAGGCAGAAAAGCCGCGTTCCATGGCAGACGCGGGGATAGCGCGAGCGGTTTGGCAGGTTTCCACCAGTGGAGTGGCTCCGGGATGCGACCAAGCTTGGAAACGGCGCAACCAGTCGTCTGCGGTCACTGCCGACGTTGGGGGAATCCTGTTCCAGTGGTGGTGCCACGACAAGCGATCGGGCAAGCGATCAACCGCCTCAGGCGTGTCGTCAGCGAAAGCGAAACCATCCACACCAGCCAAGCGGGCTGGGGCACCATTGGCTAACCGTGCGCGAATTGCTGTGCCAGGGGTATGCCAAAGGGTGTTGATCCCCAAAGGCTGAGCGTAGGGATAACGGACTGTCGCCGCAGCCGGTGGGGCAACCCGCTGCTGCCATGCGGCGGCTGCACGCACAAACGCCTGATATCGTTGTGGTGGCAGTGAACTGCTGCTGTTGAATACTCGCACTGATTCACTGAGGTGCCAGCGTCCCTGCAGCGTAAATCGTTCGCTGGCCGCGACCTCTTCTAAGCGGTAGGGGCTGGAAACATGCTGCCAAATCCGAGGTGCCCGTTCGCCGGTACGCAGCAAGGACGCATTGGCTGGCAAGATGGGATTGACGGAACGATACAAGGCGCCCCAGGTGTTCTGTTGAAGGGTGCTGATCGTTGCCACTTGGGAGACATTCGCCACCAGCAGGTCCAGCATCACAATCAGCGTCAGTAACATCGGAAACCAAGCAACGTTCCTGCGGCTTGGCCCTGCCTGCAGGCCGCGCCGGTGGTGATTGGCAGATTGTTGCGCAAAACGTTGTTTTTTACAAAACAGAAAAGCTACAGCCGTCAGGACGATCGCCACATGGGTCGCCGATTTTTGCAGGTTTTCCAGCGATTGGACCAACTGCAGCGGGCCCCAATAGGGATCCGCAACCGTAAGCTCCGGAAAACGGCCCAGCAACCAATGTTGGACCATGGACAGCGATAAAACCCCCGCCAGAATCCAGCAACCGAAAGCCGCTGCGGACAGAAGCTTGGCAAAGAGCCGACTGCGTCGCAACGCCAACGGCAACAACCGCCCCGTCCCGATTGCGACCCCTAAGCAGACCACTGGCAGCCATTTGGCGGGATAACGGAACGAACCATAGCCCGGAACCAACGTGACAAGAAACCAGTAGGGAGTGAAGATAGCAGGATGAAGTCGATCCAACATCGATGGATCCTCTGGATCGCCAGGGAGAAACCATTGCACGGCCCACACCAGGCCATAACGCCCCATGGCTAGCACCAGCCCGATCGGTGCCAACAGATCCCACAGGTCAAGACTTCGAAGCCGGACCAGCATCGTGCCCGGCTGGCGTAAACGGCGCACCCAGTGAGCAAAGGCCATTAGCAGCGGGATCAGCCCGCAGTAGACGGAGACGCTCCAGATCCGGCTATCATCGGCAACCAGCACCGTCCAACGTCGGTACTGTGGGTACAGCGAACCTGTGGCACCCGGTAGCAGCAGGTCCAGCCAATGCCAAGGTGCGACGCTGAAACGGTAAACCTCCGCTGCATGCGACGGTTCGGCAGGAGCATGCCACCAAGCAGGGTTGGCCGTTGTTTGG
>SLFV01000182.1 GCA_007124075.1 Roseimaritima sp. | reverse complement strand
CATCAACCTGCTGGGGTTGCGGCCTGCGTCGCATCTGCAGACGGCGGTGGTTCTAGCAAAGTTGGTGTTTCTGACATTGTTAGCCGTGGTGGGCTGTATCGTGCTGGCTTCCCGAACGGCAGTCGAAATCGAGCCCGTGGCCAGGCTGCTTGAAGCGGAATCGGAGGCATCACCGCAGGCGGTCCGTTCTGGCTGGCCGGCGGTGGGGACTTGGGCGAGTAGTTTGATGTGGATTTCATTCAGTTACGCGGGGTACAACGCAGCGATCTACATCGCCGGGGCTGCCCGAGAAGGTCGTTCCAGTGTCCCACGTTCCATGGTTTGGGGGACCGCAGGCGTGACGATTCTGTATGTCATTTTGAATTTTGTGTTTGTTTACGCGGCCCCATCCACCGCGATTGCTAACCAAAACGAGGTGGCGATGATCGCAACAGAATACCTGGGCGGAACGCTGGTGCGAGAATTAATCCGAGGGGTGATCCTGGTTTCACTGGGCACCTCGGTTTTGGCAATGATCCAGGTTGGGCCCCATGTTTACGCTCAAATGGCCCGCGATCGAATGCTGCCTACCTGCCTGGATTCGTCAAACGAAACTCCCCGACTGGGGATTGTTGTCCAGGCAGTGATTGCAATTGCGTTGGTGCTGAACGCTGGTTTTCTAAACCTGCTGGAGTATCTAGCATTCCTGTTGTCGCTCAGCAGTGCGGCGACGATTCTGGTGCTGCTATTGCCAGGTTTTCGCGGGACCCCAGGTGCGCGTCCGGTCCCGGGTTGGCCGTGGCTGCCGATAGCGTTCGCCCTGGCAACATTGATGATTGCTGGTTTTGCGTTCCATTTCCGCTGGCAGCAAGATTCTTGGGGGCTGCGCAATGCACTGATTGTTGTGCCAGTTGGCCTGGTATTCTACGCGGCGATCCGAACGTTTTTGCGCAAATAGAAACGACTGCGTCTGCGCAGAAAGCGTGCGTGGAGGGTCTTTCCAGACGCGGCGCCAAGACCACTGGATTCCGGGCACTGCGCGGGCCTGGTACCGGAAGAGCCTAAAAAAAACCGGCCGTGCGTTTTTCGGGTTCAACGCACGGCCGGTGATTCAAACACGATCCCTCGTCCATTCCGGGGCATCCTATCCCGTAGCGACTCCTCCCGAATCGCCACCTTTCACAAACATCCTGTTTGCGCTTTGGCCCGTCCCTGACCAATACCGACGACCGGCATCCTGCCCGACACCGCTACCTCCCTAAGCGGACTTTCGCGTCATCCTTGACCGCTGCCTGCCAAGTCCGGCCTTCAATTGCTTCATGCAATACGCTGACAAGTTCCATCTGCCGCGCCGAAGACCGAACCAGTCGCTAGTCTACTCGCGCAGTTACGCGACCAGACGAAGCTCGTTTTCCATCCGTTCCCGTACGCCATCAACGAAGAGCTCGAAAATACGAACATCCAACGCCGACGCCGCCCCCGATTCAGGATGGAACTGGGTCCCAATCGCAAACCAATCCATCATCTCACTTTCAATCGCTTCGATGACGCCGTCGGGGCAACGCGCCGTGACACGGAATCCCGCAGCCAATTCATCAACAGCCATGTGATGCCTACTGCTGACGCGAATTTCGCCCTCTCCGTAGACATTGCCGATTAGCGAATCCGAAACCACCTGCAGACCATGCCGATGGTTCATATCGTGCACGTCACGATGCGGAACTGCAGCAGGCAAATCTTCTGGAATGTGGTAGTACAAGCTACCGCCCTGGCTGACGTTCAGCAGTTGCATCCCCGTACCGATGCCGAACACCGGGAGGCGACGTTCTGAAATTTCGTTAACCAGCAGACGGTCAAATTTTTCCCGCGTCGCCGCCATTTCACGAACGCTGGGGTGTTTCACATAGCCGTCGTTCCGCGGATCCAAGTCGCCGCCGCCGATCATGATGAAACCGTGCATCACATCCAAGGCCCCGCTGATCGATTCCACCTCGTGTAGTGGCGGTAAAACCACCGGAATTCCGCCAGCACGGATAACCGATTGATAATACCCAGCCGCTAGAAAGGAGTAGGCCGGTGTGTTGCGGTGTTCGGCTCGAAAATCCGCATTCAGCCCGATGATTGGTTTTGCCGACATCTGCAGTCCCTCGTCAGATTTGCACGTGAAAATAGTGAAACAGTGACCGATCGAATTTTGCCACCCACCGGCATGTCGGTTGGAATCCGCAATTGACCATTTTCCCGGAGAGGAGTTCGCAGAATAGTTAGCGCGAAACAGCCACACTCACTATTCGATTTCCAATCCGAACCAGATTTTTTGCGGGACTTCCTTTCCAAGTAGTCAGCAGTTGGCTGTCAAACAAAGTTCTGAACGTCTTGGTCAGCTTCGTGTGATGGTGATTGTTTTACCGCTGAAATTCGTTCCAGCAATCGACTTGGCATATCTTGTGAAAAATGGCTTTGCTAGCCCTGCCACTGGTGATAGCAAGGCAAAAGCCAGCTCGGTCGCGGGCTTTTCTGGGAGTAAGGATGGCGTAGTTTCCGGGTGCGGCGGAGCGCACTTTTCCCGCAGAAAACCTAAGGAAACCCAGCAAAAAGCGGGAAAACAGCGGCATCCTGAGACCCTGCCCCAACCCCAGACGGCTACGCTGACGCACTTTTTTGCGTTACACTTGCCCCCAAAATGACACCGAAACCGTAATTCCAGTGGGGGCAATTATTTGCCATGCAGTTCAAGAACGTCGGCATCGCTTCAATGGGAACTTGTCTGCCCAGTGAGATCTGGTCCAGCGAGGAGTTAGAGCGGCGGTTGGAACCGGTCTACCGCCGATTACGCTTGCCAGCGGGTCGTTTGGCTTTGATGAGCGGCATCGAGCAGAGACGAGTTTGGCCAGCAGGCACGCTGCCCAGTGGGCCCAGCATTCAAAGTGGACAAGCCGCTTTGGCCGCCGCAGGTATCGATCCCAGCGAGGTTGGGTGCCTGGTCCATGCCAGTGTCTGCCGGGACTTTCTGGAGCCAGCCACTGCATCCAAGGTGCATCATGGTTTGGGGCTGAGCCCGCAGTGCTGGGTTTACGATGTTTCCAACGCCTGCCTGGGGTTGCTGAACGGTCTGGTGCAAATCGCACAGTTGATCGAAGCCGGGTCGATCCAAGCAGGGCTTGTTGTGGGGACGGAAAACAGCCGACCGCTGCTGGAACAGACGATTGCTCATTTAAACGCGGATCAGTCGCTGACCAGGCAGACGATCAAACCTGCTTTTGCATCATTAACGATCGGATCGGGCAGTTGCGCGATATTGCTGGCGGATTGCAACCGGACGCCCAATGCCAGCGGGCTGACCACCGCGGTCGCTCGCGCCAACACCCAGCACCATGATTTGTGCTGCAGTCACGAAGACAAAGCGGGAGCCGCGATGAATCCGTTGATGGATACCGATTCGCAGCGCCTGCTGGAGGCAGGTGTGGCCACCGGTGCGGCAACGTTTGCAGACTTCCTGGCAGCATCCCATTGGCAGCGTGAACAGATCGACCGATCGGTCTGTCATCAAGTCGGTCACCGTCATCGGGAACTGATTCTGGCTGCGATGGGGATTCCGGTGCAACGCGATGTCGCAACCTTTGCGTGGCTCGGGAATACCGGCTCTGTCGCCCTACCACTGACGTTAGCGGCGGCCTGCCAATGGGGCTTGATTCGGGCGGGTCAACGCGTGGGATTGTTCGGCATCGGTTCCGGGATCAACAGTGTGATGCTGGGCTGTCAGTGGGCGGAGACACCGATTGCGGGCAACCTTCCCGAACAGGAGCCCCGATTTTCGACGAACCCGGAAGATGCACTGTTATCGCATCCATGAACTTTCAGAAAAACCAGCAGATGCTTGATTCTGGCAATGCGTTTGGCCCACGATTCAACCCTGATGGAACGGTAACCTTTCGCGTCTGGGCACCGCGTTGCCGGCACCTATCGTTGGTCTGGTCTGGTGCCCAGTCCCAGCCAGGCCAACCGCTGCAGCGATCGCGTGGTGGTTGGTTTGAACGCACCCAACCAGCCACTGCGGGGCAAAGGTATTGGTTTCGCGTACCCGATGGTCGCTTGCTACCCGATCCGGCCAGTCAATTTCAACCGCTGGGTGTGCATGGTCCCAGTCAGTTGGTCGATCCGCATCACTACGACTGGCACGACGCTTCGTATCGCGGTGTCGCAAAGTCCGACCTAGTGATCTACGAACTGCATGTAGGGACGTTCACGAAGGCCGGAACCTATCAAGCGGCCAGCGAGCGGCTGCCGGAACTGGCTGAACTGGGAATCACGGCTGTGGAACTGCTGCCGGTCGCGGCGACGGCTGGCCAGCGCAATTGGGGATATGACGGTGTGCAGTGGTTCGCACCGCAGCACAGCTACGGAACCCCCGATGATCTGAGACGCTTGGTCGACGCGGCTCACGCGTTGGGGATCGCGGTCATTATGGATGTAGTCTACAACCACCTGGGCCCCGAGGGAAACTATCTGGCGGCTTTTGGACCGTATGCTTCGGCCCAACATCGGACACCGTGGGGGGATGCCCCCAATGTTGATGCCCCTTCGGCAATGGTGCGTGCGGCGGTCCGGGGTTGGATCATCG
The DNA here is from genome assembly GCA_007124075.1 of Roseimaritima sp. Lineage (GTDB taxonomy): Bacteria > Planctomycetota > Planctomycetia > Pirellulales > Pirellulaceae > Roseimaritima. Next base: position 461 of record SLFV01000182.1, on the reverse strand, counting down.
CCAATGCATTGTACTGGATCGAGGCATTCCACTGCGATGGGTTGCGTTTGGACGCGCTGCACTGCATGTGTGACGACAGCACGCCGCATATCGTAACCGAAATTGGCCAACGCTTTGCTGCATTGCGCAACAAGGTCGACAGGCCTTTGCACCTGATTGCCGAAAGCAATGTCTATGATCCCGAAATCTTGCAGCCCGCCAGCCAGGGCGGTGCCGGGTTTGACGCGATGTGGTGCGATGATTTTCTGCACTCGGTCAACGCGGTGCTTCGCCCCGGACAGGATATGGCTCACCGTCCTTATTACCCGGACCGTGACCTTCATACAACATTGCGGCGGGGTTACGTTTACACCCAAACGTTGCGACGTGAGCGATGTCGGGTCGAGCCATCAGAATCGGTCGCAGCGGCGAAGTTTGAGAGTTTGATTTTTTCGATTCAGAATCACGACTTCGTCGGAAAT
>SLFV01000585.1 GCA_007124075.1 Roseimaritima sp. | reverse complement strand
TTACCAGACCCTGCGGCGTTACACTGATATCGGTCCCAGTCGGCGCGTTGATCCCTTGCGCCGAAAAGGCAACCGGGTCACCGTCAACATCGATCGCCTCCAGTTGAAACTGTGCCGGCGTTCCCTGCGGCGCGGTAACCGGTGCGATATCGGCTAAAAACGGTAGTGCATTGCGGACTGCCGGACCAACCGTTACGGGCACGATTTGCGTGAACTGCCTACCACCGGGGTCGGTGACGGTAAAGGTCACATTGGTCGTCCCCGTGCCATTGCCGGTGGGACGCAACATCACGACCGAATTCTGCGTGTCCTCAAAAACCGTCGCACTTTCGATCGTAATCGTGTTGACCGGCCGATCCTGCGCGTTGACCGCAGTCCGACTGATTCCGGCCCGCACCGATTCGCCCTCCACTAATTGGCCAAAGATCGAATGGTTAAAATCCAAATGAGGCGTCGGGCCCGCCGTGATAAAAAACTGGCTGTTGTTGGTGTCGTTGTTGCTTTTGGCAAAGGACAAAATCCCGGAAGTCGTATGTCGCAAGTCGGGGTGGTACTGATCATCAAAGTTGCCCAGATCAGACCCGCCCGTACCAGTCCCTAGCGGGTCCCCGCCCTGGATCACAAATCCATCAATCACGCGGTGAAAAATCAGATCGTCATAAAAGCCAGACTCCGCCAGCTCAATCACGCGGCCGGCAGGACGCGGCGCTCGCTGCTCGAACAACTCGAATACCATGTCTCCGTAGTTCGCGATCGATAGACGCAAGCTACGATTACCCTCCAGCACGACCGCTTCCAGCAAACCGGGGTCGTCGACCGTCGCAGTAACCGTCAATGGCTGCCCTGTCGGATGATAAGCGTTGACCGGGACATGGACCGGCGAACGAGTCTCCACCGTTTGCGCAGGAATCGGAACGAACGAGGGCTCCGCCGAGATTGGAATTTGCACCCCCGCGGTCTCGGCGATTTCTTCCAGTGTCATCAACCCTTCGACTCGCGTTTCCGCATCGAAATCCCAGGTGGGAAATTGGCTGATATCGTTAATGACCCCCACTTCGTTCAGTTGTCGCGAACCATCGGTTACTTCGACAATATTGAGATAGTTCTGACCGTCGCCGAACAGACTTTTCTGCTGCGTGCAAACCGGACACCAGTCGGCGGAGTACATCACAACCCCCAGGTCGGTCAGTAACTGCGCAAATGCGACCAGATCGGGCCCCTGAGTGACCTCCTCGCCCTGTGCGACCACGGAATTGGTCGAAAAAAACAGCTCCGCAGGCATTTCATCGGCAAACACACGAGAGTCTTCTCCCAGCGTCGCAAACAATTCGACGTCGCCAGCGAGCATCTGACGGCCTTCCAACCGTTCCAACATCAACCCACGCTGGGTGGACTCGCGATCACCTCCCGCCAACGCTGCGGCGATCCAATTGCGGAGCCCCGCTTTGGTTATCAACTTCGAAGCTTTCAGGGAATGGGAAGCTGTTGAAAGTCGGGTGCGATTGACGGGCAGGGACGACACGGCATACCTTTTCAGCTTAGAGATGAGGTGACCAGGGGGGGCGCGGATCCGATCAGTCTAATTGCCGCATGGGGCAATCAGGCCCCGAAACGATCCAGCCAAGTCTAGGGTCGACCAATTCCATCACGTAAATTCATGGAATTCGTTGCAACCCGCAGGGCTTAACAGGCACTACCGTTTTGGACGGCTGCGGGGGCAGAAAAGTTCCAAGGTCGCGTTCTGTCGCGACCAGCGCATCGAGCGACGATTCTGTATAAATGCCAAGCATCCGTCAGCCTTCTTACAGACGCCGAACCCAGATGTTGCGAAAGCGAACCGGGTCGCCATGATCCTGCAGCATGATGTGTCCGTGCGAAGCATGCGACCCGTAGACTGGTGATCTCCCCGCCCGAGCAACCCCATGCAGTTCACGAGCATGCTGGACAACCACCCCGTTGTGAAATACCGTCACGACGGCTGGCTTGACCATTTTTTCGTTTTCAAATTCGGGGGCCTTGAACACGATGTCAAACGTCTGCCACTCTCCCGGAGGCCGTGATGCGTTGACTTCGGGCGGAAATTGCCCGTAAATCGCTCCCGCTTGACCATCGGCATAGGTAAAGTTGTCAAACGAGTCCAACACCTGAACCTCGTACAAGCCGTAAAACTTTACGCCACTGTTACCCCGACCTTGACCATTGCCACGAACCTCCTGCGGGCTGGCCCATTCGATGTGCAATTGACAACTGGAGAACGTATCGACGGTATACAGACTGCCAGTGCCACGGACGACCTCCATGAAACCATCCTCAACCTTCCAACGCGGTTGGTACATTTCAGCCGAGCCCTTCAGGTGTGCCCAATGCGATAGATCGGTGCCATCAAACAACACGATCGCGTCGCTGGGGGCCGAGGTACCATGCCCCTTGGAAAGATCGATTTGCCCCGGCGCGACCAGCGGAGGACGAGGCCGAAAGACGTCATGGACCCGCCAGGGTGATTCCGGGATCGGTCCGGTGTTGGTGGAACCGATCGATGGCAGTTTGGGATATTTGCTGGGATCGGGAAGGCTTGGTTCTTCGGCATGCGATAACCCAAGCAAATCGGAGGGGAGCAACAAGGCGGTGGTTACACTGGCCAGGGCCAGCCAGGAAGCAGACGGTTTCATCGTTACCTTCAATAAGTCAAATGGAACAAGTCGGCAGCACAATGGAGTCACTTCGAAGACTTTCACGAACGGCTCACAGTATACTTGCCCGCAAATTGCGATGCGACTTCGTTTTCGGCAATCAGGAAAGCGATATTTCCGGTTGGTCCTGTCAACGAAGCGATCGCCAGGGGTTGCCTTGGCTTGGGAGAGCTTCACAATACAGCAGTACTGCAGCACTGTGCTGTCCTGCCGGCGAGCTGAGGAGACTATGCCCCTGCCTCGCCATCGTTTCCCAACGCTTCTGAAAAGAAAGTAAGGATGATTTCCATGTCTCGCATGCCTAAAGCCCCAACCAGTCTAGTTTCGGTTTGTAGTGCAGTGCTGGTAACCACTGTGCTGGCGTCAGCCAAGTTGGCAGCCGATACCGTAACGGTAGAACTGAAGACTTCGGCGGGAAATATTGTCCTGGAACTGGATGCGGCAAAGGCCCCTAAAACCGTGGCAAACTTTGTCAATTACGTGAACAAAGGACATTACGACGGCACGGTCTTCCATCGCGTCATCCGCGGGTTCATGATCCAAGGGGGTGGAATGACTGCGGACTTGAAAGAAAAGCCGACCGATCCCCCGATCATCAACGAGTCCACCAACGGTTTAAAAAACCAGCCTTATACGATTGCTATGGCGCGAACATCCTTGCCCAATAGCGCGACCAGCCAATTCTTCATCAATCATGCCAATAATTCGTTTCTCGACCGTGCCGAAGCGCAGGATGGGGTCGGTTACGCTGTCTTTGGTCGCGTGAAGGAGGGTCAGGACGTCGTTGACAAAATCGCCACCAGCGCCACCAGGCCCCAGGGGATGCACGAAAATGTGCCGGTGACCCCTGTGGTGATTCAATCGGCGAAACGGATTTCGGGGGAGTAACGCAGATCATGCGTCGTCCTTGGTGGGTTGTTTCCAACGCGACTAGCATTCCGACTCCTGGATTGTTGCTGTATCCCGAGCGAATTGCTGAGAATCTTGATCGCATGATCGCTTGGGCGGGGGCACCTACGCGGCTGCGCCCGCACGTGAAAACGCACAAATTGCCTCAGCTCGTTGCGATGAAGCGGGCCCAGGGGATCGATAAGTTCAAGGCCGCGACGATTGCCGAAGCCGAGATGGTAGCTCATGCGGGGGGAGCCGATATACTACTTTCGTCGCAGCCGGTCAATGCCAATTTCCTTCGCTATCTGGAATTGCTGGAGCGTTTTCCGGAGACCCACTTTGCCACGCTGGTCGACTGCCCTGAACACTTTTACTGGATGCGACAGCAGCACCAGCGCTCCAAGACGTCGTCCCCGTTGCGATTGCTGCTGGACGTGAACGTCGGGATGGACCGAACGGGGATACGTCTTGGTCCCGAGGCAGTTTCCTTGTACCAGCAGCTCTGCGATGCCGCCCGGGCCGAAGCCCAGACGTTGGAGGTCCTGGGGTTGCATGCCTACGATGGTCATTTGCATGAACCCGATGGCCAGCGACTGCGTCAGCAGGCGGAGCGGACGTTCGCACCAGTATGGGATTTTCGTCGGCGATTGCAATCCGAGCGATGCCCGGTCCCATTAGTGGTCGCGTCTGGCACCCCGACGTCACCGCTACTGGCTACTTGGGACGCCGACCACACCGCAGGCGAAGTCGAAATCAGCGCGGGAACGACGGTTTTGTGGGACGCGGGACAGGCCCGAGTCTGCCCTGATTTCGATTTCTTAAATGCAGCGGTTTTACTGGCCAGTGTCATCAGCCGCCCTGGCCCCGAACTAATCTGCTTGGATTTGGGGCACAAGGCCGTGGCATCGGAGTTTCCCCAGCCCCGGGTGCAATGGCTTGGCCTGGAGCAGGCAGAACCAATCCGACAAAATGAGGAGCATCTGGTACTGCGGACTTCGCGTGCGGACGAATTGCCTGTCGGTTCGTTGCTGTACGGCATCCCCTACCATGTCTGCCCGACCGTTGCGGCCCACAGCCATGCCTGGGCAGTCCACCAAGGGCGGGCCGACGAGTGCTGGCCGGTTGTGGCACGTGATCGCATTCTGACGATCTAAGTGAGTCACCGGCGTCATAAAGCAAACGACTGGCACATAAACCATTTGTCAAAAATATTTGCTAGCCAATGTCGATCCTTGGAGAAGGACTGGACGACCTTCTCAACCACTTCGATAAGGATCCTGCGATGGGACGGCGCTTAACGACCGCGATGTTGGCGGCAGCAGCAATCGGCGGCCCCTACGTCGCTAGCGAAACAGAACCGGGTCGCGAGGCCGTCAGTAAGGTTTCGGGCCTGGTCCAAGGTTCGTCTGGCGAGTCAGGACGAAAAAAAAACTTTAGCCTGCCCTCGACCGAAAGCAGCTATCACGCGCACTACCAGACCGAAGCCCTGCGGAATCCCCAGCAAACGTTCCAAGCAGCCA
>SLFV01000216.1 GCA_007124075.1 Roseimaritima sp. | reverse complement strand
TGACGGGGGTTCACGCGATTCACATACTTGCCGGGATGGGCGTCATGGTTTGGCTTTTAGTACGGGCGGCCCGCGCGGAGTTCAACGAGAATTACTTCGGTCCTGTCGATTATGTCGGCTTGTATTGGCACTTAGTTGATTTGATTTGGATTTATCTCTTCCCGCTGCTGTACTTGATTGGATAGGTCATCCTGAGCGGTTTTTCTTTTGTATTTTAGAATTGGAATGCAATGAGCGATCATGCACACGGGAATGGGTTCGCCCATCCCCAGCCCGTTTCGATGTTGCTGGCTGTTTTCGCGGCACTCGTGTTTCTGACGTTCGTGACGGTATTTCAGGCGAAATTTGACTTGGGCAACTTGGAGATTTGGCTTAGTTTGTTCATCGCCACAATCAAGGCTTCACTGGTGATGTATTTCTTTATGCACCTGGGTTGGGATAAGCCATTTAACGTTTTGGTTTTCATTTCCGCTGCTGCGTTTCTGGCCTTGTTCATGGGTCTGACCTTGATGGATCATCGTGGATATCAAGGTAGCCTTGAGACAAAAATTGATGATCCTGTGGGTGTGGGATCGATGGAGTAGCGAAAGATTGGTGCGTTGACGTTCTTTTCTGAATGGGATGGATGGATTCACGATGCGTTGGTCAGGGCGTTGCCGCCCTCTGATCAGTGTCCGCCGAGGCTGCTGGAGGCTTTATCTTACGCATTACTGTCTCCCGGGAAGCGTATCAGGCCGTGCTTGGTCCTTAGTGCTTGCGAGGCCTGCGGCGGCAACACGGAGGATGCCTTGGTGCCTGCTGCTTCGGTGGAATTGATCCACGCATACTCGCTGATTCACGATGATCTTCCCGCAATGGATGATGACACCCTGCGGAGGGGTCGACCGACAGTACACATCCAATTTGACGAAGCGACGGCGATACTGGCGGGTGACGCTTTGTTAGCCAGGTCATTTGAGTGGCTTGCTACCGGGTTCCGGCCGAAGCAGCGATTACGCGATGCGGTCGTTGAATTGGCCGCTGCGGCCGGTGCTGTTCATTTGGTCGGTGGTCAAATGGACGACCTTAGTTCGGAGAACTCTGTTGGACCGAACCTGGCCCAGTTAGAATCGATCCATCGTCGCAAAACAGGTGCACTTATCAATGTATCGCTGTACTTGGGTGGCTTGACTGCTGAGGCGGTCGACTGGCAATTGGAAGCGTTGTCGCGGTATGGAGATGCGGTCGGATTAGCTTTTCAGATTGTCGATGATTTGCTGGATCATGCCGGAGAGACCGAAAAACTTGGGAAAAACGCGGGTCGCGACTCCGAACGCGGAAAGTTGACCTACCCATCACTACTTGGGGTGCCCGAAACCCGGGAGTATGCTAAACAGCTCATCGATAGTGCTATTGAAGCTGCTCAGTTATTCGGCGACGCAGGACAGCGGTTAGAGAAAATAGCACGCTTCATCATTCAGAGAGTTTAGTGCAATCATGCATCCGATGCTTTCGCAACTCGATTCGGCAGAACCGCTTCGTCATTATTCGCTTAGCCAACTGCAGCAACTGGCCGACGAGATTCGGGATGTGCTGTGCAACCTGGTCGCAACGCGAACCGCCCATTTTGCATCTAATTTAGGGGTTGTTGAGCTTTGCTTGGCCTTGCACGCCACATTCGATTTTCGCAGCGATCGTTTGATATGGGATACTGGGCACCAGATTTATCCGCACAAATTGATCACGGGAAGGTATCCCCAGTTTTCGACGATCCGTACGCAGGGCGGTTTGATGGGATACCCCAATCCGGAGGAAAGTGTTTATGACTTGTTTATGACCGGACATGCGGGCTGCAGCGTCAGCACCGCCTTAGGCCTGCGTAGTGGGGATGACCTGCTTGGTCAATCCTCGCGAAAAAGCGTGGCTGTCATTGGAGATGGGGCATTCCCCAGTGGAATTGTATTCGAGGCGTTGAACAATGCAGGTTATCTGAAAAAAGATTTGCTCGTCATTTTAAACGACAATAAGATGTCGATCTGTCCACGGGTCGGTGCGGTTGCAGGGTATCTGGATCGTCTACGTGGTAATCCGCTTTACACGGGCTTCAAACACGAAGTCGCCAAAGCCCTGAATCACGTGCCACTTTTTGGCGATCCCGTTGAACGTTTGCTGGCGCAGATGAAAGAGGGGGTGAAAGCAGGCCTTTTGGGCGGCATGCTTTTTGAGGATTTAGGGGTCCGATACTTAGGGCCGATTGACGGGCACGACATCGGGTTACTGAAAAAATACTTATCTTTGGTTCAGTCGATGGACGGTCCCATTCTTTTGCACGTCGTAACGGAGAAGGGGCATGGGTACAAACCCGCAGCGGAGGATCCAGTGTTTTTCCACACTCCGCCAGCGTTGTCGGAGTTGCAAGGGGAGCGGCGTTCCAGCCCTAGCAGTAGTGCAAAGCCCTACACTGTCCTGGTCAGGGATGCGATCACACGAGCGATGGATGCAGATCAGCGTGTGACTGTTTTGACGGCTGCGATGTGTCAAGGTACAAAGATGGAACCGGTTCGTGAGCGTTTTCCCGAACGTTTCTTTGATGTTGGGATTTGCGAGTCGCATGCGGTCGCATTCGCCGCCGGTCAGTGCAAGGCAGGGCTGCGGCCGATCGTGAACATTTACAGCACTTTCATGCAGCGGTCCTTCGACCAAATTTTTCAAGAGGTCGCCTTGCAGGACCTACCGGTTGTTTTCACGATGGATCGAGCGGGGTTAGCCGGTCCAGACGGACCGACACATCACGGATGCTTTGATATTCCTTACATGCGTGCCTTTCCGAACATTGTCGTAATGGCTCCAGGGTATGCAGGCGAGGTCGAACCGATGCTGCAATTTGCTTTGCGGCACGACCATCCTTCCGCAATGCGGTATCCCAAAGCCGCTGCTTTCGATCTGCAGCGAGTTTCCGCGCCCGTCGAACTTGGAAAGAGTGAAACGATTCGTGAGGGCTGCGACGGGACGATTGTGGTGTTCGGAGCACTCTTGGAGGAGGCGGTCGCGGCGGCTGAGACATTGGAGGACCGACGTAGCGTGGCGGTAGTGAATGCTAGATTTGCCAAGCCGCTCGACCTGGAAATGGTTGCAGCTGCGCTTGCGGATGATCGCTTTGTTGTGGTCCTAGAGGAAGCGTCCCATATTGGTGGCTTCGGTTCCGCATTTCTTGAAGCGGCCAACGAACTGGGGCTCGATACGCGTCGGGTAAAGCGTTTGGCTTTGCCGGATCAGTTTGTTCCCCATGGCGACCGTTCCGATTTGCTTGAACAATTTCAGCTCACGTCTGAAGCGATCGTCCGTGTTTGTGAGCAATACAACGGCGTTAAGGTTTCTAGCTTCACTCGCTAGTAGACTGCCCCCCCCTAAGATCCCCGCTGCATGGTGCTGCGGCGAGGGAATTGCGGTTGGCAACTGACCGACTGAACGACTTCTTCGCTTGTTCCAGTCGATGCTAGGGGATGTCGGCAGATCCCGCGACAAAGCGGCGTGGAGTTTGCTAACGATTCGATTGCACTTGTCGGGTTAACCCGCACTTTCCTATAACGAATGTGTCGTGGGTTATTGGGGAGCAAAATCGAATGTCGGATGCAAACGATTACTTGCAACGCGACGGTGGTGCGATTTTGATTGACGCGGGGACAATTGTCACGTTGCAGCAGGATTGCGTTGTGCGCTGGCACCAGCATAGCGTTGATGAATCCGGGGATGATTTTCTAGGAATCGTCGCCCGTCAACACGCAATGAACTTCCGGCTATGGCACGAGGAGGACTTGGCACGTCAGCCGAATGCAACGGATTCGCAAATCGCGTCTGTCAAACGCAACATTGATCGTCTGAACCAGAGTCGCAACGATTTGATCGAGCAGATCGACGACTTATTTGCCCAAGCCTTGGGTGTCAATGGTGTTAACCCCGACGCCCAAGCGCCGATGAATTCGGAGACTTTGGGCAGCGTCATCGATCGCCTATCGATCTTGAGTTTGCGGATCTATCACTACGACGAAGCGGTCACAAGGTTCGCTGACGATGCATCGCAACGGGAGCGAGTTTCAAGACGATTGAAAATTTGCCACGAGCAACACCTTGATCTTACCAACTCGCTTTCCTTGCTGATTGCGGATCTGTCCGCTGGTCGAAAACGCCACAAAACGTATCGTCAATTCAAAATGTACAATGATCCAGCGCTGAATCCCGCTATCTATCTTTCACAAAAACGAGCGGCGTGCTAGCCATGACACAGTCGAACCATCCGTTTGTAATTCCCCAACGATCGCGATTGTTCAGCCGTGCCTTGAGAAACCTGCTGGTCGCAGCCGTTCTCTTGACGACGGTGTTGGCGTTGCAATTCGGGTCTCGCTATTGGCTGCTAAATCAACTGACAGGCGACTTCGAGAACCAAACCACGGAAATGCAGCTATCTCGCCTTGCTCAGTTGGCCCAGTTGGGGCCTGCTGGAACGCAAGCGCTCGTCGCGAAATTAAAGTTTCCAGATTCGCAGGTTGCATATTCAGCTTTCGAGCACCTGCGAGACCAGCAGCAAACTTGGACGCAACTGGATACCAAGACTGCCGCCGCCAATCATCAAGCCTTGGTGGCTGCACTTGCATCATTGGGCCCGGATCTCGATCTACAACGTGGCGGTTGGGTCACATTGCTACTGAATCAGAGCATCGCGGAAACGGTTGCACAGGAGCACAAACATGCACGTTTGGCGTACCAGGCAGCGGTCGACCTTCTCAGTCGCATCAGTGTTCAAGGACAGCACGCTGTTTCAACTCAGAAGCGTTTCGTCGCATCCGATTCGGTGGCGGCCTACGAACCTCTGCCGTTGATTTCGGGCGTTCCGATCATTCGCGCTTCGACCGACAAGCAAAGGAACGATAGGCCTGCCAGCCAAACCGAATCCAGCGGCGTTTCAACAGGGGCGACGACCTCACCCGCAGATCCGGCAGATCCAATGCCTCCCGTCCAGCAAACAAACGCATTGCAACAGACTGCGCCAGCATTGTTTGAGGAGGTGTCTCCCGTGCAACAAGTCGTGGGCAAGCCCCAACACGTTGTTGACGCACCGCTGACGGCATTT
>SLFV01000124.1 GCA_007124075.1 Roseimaritima sp. | reverse complement strand
GGCGATCAAATGTAGCAGACGATGCCATGTCGTCTAAATCAAGGGTCCGCAACGCGCGCCGCAACGCAGGATTTTTGGTCTCCACTTGCCCGCTGTGCTTCGGTGTAGGCGATCGTCCAGACGTAGTCTTTCGTCGAGGCTCAATTCATGGGGATGGAGGGTAGCCGAATCTACGGACGAGCTGTGTCAGCAAACGGCGTCTGATCCGACGTTAAGACCGTGTTACCTTGATATCCGGAGGCGCTAGCGGGCTCCGGGATGGCGAAGGAACATTTCTGGCAACAAAGTAAACCGTCATGAGGACGAATACCGCCAAAACCATTCGGGGCGCCGCCAAGCCACCTCGCTGTTCGTGACGATTTTGGCGATAGATGATCAAGCCAATTAGCGGGGTCCCGAGCAGGAGCAAAGGATTGCAGCGAACCGCTAACCAGAACTCACCGTGAACCAACGCCAGTACCGAACGCGTCCCACCACAGCCAGGACAATGTAGGCCCGTCCAATGAAAAAATAGACATCTCGGTAGCCATCTTATTTGTTCGTGTTCCAGCGTTCGCAGCAGCCAAACAACCAAGACCACGAGCAAAATCGTCGCCACGGCTATGGCTGCCCGATAAACGAACCATGACGGAGGCCGATTCGATAGGGAAACGGAAGTCACGAGCTAAAAACCACCACAATTCCCACAATGCCTAGCGGCAAGCAGCAGCAAAGGGTGATCAAGATCGATTCAATCAAGTAATTCTTTGGCTTCTGTCGCGGAGTTGACGCACCAGCCGACTCGAAAGGCTGATAAGGATTGTTTCCGGACATAGCATTCCCTCTGCAAGTGATGGTTGACGCGGGTAAAAGTGCAGCCTCCGCTGCGATAATGACCGGAAATACTCACGCCCAGCATCAATGGTGCATGAATCGCAACGCAGCATTGCAGTCATGTAGGGCAAGATTAATGCCCGGCGGCGGCAGGGTAAAGATGGCCCCCGAAATATTTTTGCTTGGGCAATATATTCGTCTTCCAGTCCAACGGCGATTCCCGTCGTCCAGCTCCTTCCCACCATCATGGAATGCCTGCAAAGCAGAACGTTTCGGGAGTTGACTTACAACAAATGAAAGCGTCATCTCTCGAGGGTCGACCCCCACAGGCTTATCTCTCCCCCGTAGACTAAGGAATGTTAGGTGACAATCGCCCCCGTATCGCTTATCCTAGGATGTGGTGGCTGGCCTCTTCAGCGGCTGCATTTCTGACAGAAGTCATGGTTCATTTAGTTCTTGAAACCGCTCGACTGGACTCTCTCCCACACTTCGGTTTCTCTGCTGAACCCATGTTTGTTAACGCAACAATACTCCCTCTCCCACCCCGACGGATGAACAGAACTCGCTTGCCTCTAGCCATCATTGTTGCTTCATTCCTGTTGCCGATGGGGCTAGCACGCCCGACGGTTGCAGTGGATGAAATTCAGTTCTTTGAAACGCAGATTCGTCCGTTATTGGCCGAACATTGCTTTTCGTGTCACAGTGCTTCGGCGGTTAAATTGCAGGCCGGCCTGATGCTTGATAGCCGCAAGCGAATGCTGACCGGCGGGGATTCGGGGCCAGCGATCGTTCCGGAAAACCCACACGACAGCCTGCTGCTGGAAACGGTTCGGTACGAATCGTTTGAAATGCCCCCCACTGGCATGCTGCCCGAAGCGGAGATCGCCAAACTGGAACGCTGGATTGAGCTTGGTGCCCCATGGCCGGACGAACCGGAACCGCAAAGCGAACAAGATGCAGCCCCTTTCTCCGTCGAAGAACGGAAGCAGCAGCATTGGGTTTGGCAACCGGTCCAGCGTCCCGATTTGCCAGCGGTCGTTGATGTCGATTGGCCCGCAATGCCGCTGGATCGATTCATAGTCCATGGTTTGGAAACCGCCGGAATGCGGCCTGCGGCGGACGTCGCTCCCGCGGCGCTTGCGCGAAGATTGGCATTTGACCTGACCGGTTTGCCGCCGTCGCCTGAGCGAATCCGGCAACTGCAGAGTGACCCCAGTCCCGCTGCCGTTGCATCGTTTGTTGACGAACTTCTTGGTGCACCTGAGTTTGGGGAGCGTTGGGGTAGGCACTGGTTGGATTTGGTGCGTTACGCAGAATCACGCGGCCACGAATTCGATAACGATACGTCCAATGCATTTCAGTATCGCGATTACGTTATTCGCGCCTTCAATGCCGATGTGCCTTACGACGAATTGATTCGTGAGCACATCGCGGGCGATCTGTTGTCGTCGCCCCGCCTGCATCCGCAGTTGGGGTTCAACGAATCGGTCCTAGGAACTGGATTTTGGTTCCTGGGGGAATGGGTCCACTCCCCCGTGGATACGCGGAAGGACGAGGCCGATCGATTGGACAACATGATCGACGTGATGAGCAAGACATTCTTGGGTATGACGGTCGCGTGCGCTCGTTGCCATGACCACAAGTTCGATGCGATATCGACTGCGGATTATTACGCGTTGAGCGGGTTTTTACGAAGTAGTGACTTTCGGCAATCGCGTTTCGAAAGCCTGGAAAATAATCGCCATGTCGCGGAACAGGTTCGCGTCCTGGACGCTGCTTATCGCGACAAGCTGACCGGTTTGCTGGCTGAACTGGACGTCCAAGTGCCGGAGGTTCCCTCATCGACGTGGGACGCTGAGATTGAACCTTACCTAGCGGTCGATTACGCGTCGGCCAACCCTGACGTGGTGATCCAGGACGGAGTGATTTTTTCAACACACGCGACCCCGCCGGGAACCTGGCTTCCTTGGCAGCAGCAGAAACACGCTCAGTCGCCTGGCCATGAATTGCATCTGCATGCCGCGTCGCGTTGGGGTGTGTTCAATGATCCGATGTGGCATGGCTTGCGATCTCACAGCGAACGGGGGATGCACAACCAAAGCAAATTGGATCGGTTGCCTCGCAGCGGTCGAACGTTGCGCAGTCCCACAGTCCAACTGCGTCAGGGCCAGGTTCACTGTCGGGTTCGGGGGGAGGGACACGTGGTGGCGTGTGTCGATTCGCATCGCCTGGTCGCGGGGCCCCTGCATGGGGAAACGATTGTCGAGGTCCGTCCCGATCGGGATTGGACGGTTTTGAATTTGCAACGCTATGTCGGGCACCGTTTGCATTTTGAATTTACGCCAGCGGAAGGTAAAACGCTGGAGGTCAGCGTAGTGCTGCAGGGTGCGACCGATGACGTGTTGCGGAAGGTCCAGCGGCGTGAAGAGTTGTTGGAAGCGTTTGCCCAGCAACAACAGCAGCGGTTTGCTGAGGTGCTGGCCAAAAGCGACCAATCAGAACGTATTACCAAGCTATTGAGCCGTTGGCGTGAGGAGCGACAACGGCTTGCCGACCGGATTCAATTCGACTCCGCCCTTGCAATCGCGATGTTGGACGGCAGCGGCCAGGATGACCAGCTTCTTATCCGTGGCAACCCGGGGATGCCCGGACCCGAGGTGCCACGCCGTTTTCTGTCCGCGCTCGCTGGGGAACAACCGCTGCCGTTACAAGAAAGCCGCAGTGGTCGACTAGAGTTAGCAGCCGCGATCAACGCGGTCGATAATCCGTTGCCCCGTCGTGTTATCGTCAATCGTGTGTGGCATTATTTGTTCGGACGCGGTTTGGTCCCTACCACCGATGACTTTGGGGTCCTGGGGTTGCCGCCGACGCATCCGGAACTGCTGGATTTTTTGGCCGACGAATTCATGCGCGATGGGCAATCGATTAAACGATTGATCCGCCGGATCGTGCTGTCGCGAACCTACCGAATGTCGGGCCAGGCCAGCGAACAGGCACGGCAGCAAGACCCCGACAATCTGCTGTGGAGCTATCGCCCGCCAAAGCGTTTGGAGGGCGAGGTCATTCGGGACAGCCTGCTGAAGCTGTCCGGTCATTTTCGCCATTGGATGTTTGGCGAACCGGTGCCGATCCATCTGACCTCCTTCATGGATGGTCGCGGTCGACCAGGGGTCAATGGTCCGCTGGATGGAGACGGGCGACGGTCGATCTACATCGCGGTGCGTCGCAATTTCCTGTCGCCAATGATGCTGGCTTTTGACTCCCCGGTTCCGTTCAGCACGATGGGACGTCGGAATGTTTCCAACGTCCCCGCACAAGCGCTGATTTTAATGAACGATCCTTTTGTGATTCAGGCGAGCGAGCGTTGGGCGCGGCGTCTTGTACGGGAAAACCCTGCAACCGACGGAAAAATCACCGCGCAAATCGCTCAGCAGCGGATCAATCAGATCTACGAAGAGGCGTTCGCGCGCGTTCCGACAGCCCAGGAGTTCGCGATCGCGATGGAGTTTCTGCAGGCGGTTGACAATGACGACGGGAAACCGAGCGACCACATGGAAAGCTGGTCGGAGTTAACGCATGCGATCATCAATACCAAGGAGTTTGTGTTCCTGCGATGAGTACTGACAATCCTTTCCCATATCCATGCGGTCGCCTGCGTCGGTTGGCTTGTACGCGAAGAGAGATGCTGGCACAGTGTGCCGGTGGTTTTGGATCGGTCGCGTTGGCCGCACTGAGTGCGTCTGGCGGTATGGCGGCCACGTCCACCTCAAGCAGCGTATCAGGGACTCCGAGAGGTGGCAGTCGGCAGTCGGGAGTCCATGGAACGCATTTTCCCGCCAAAGCCAAGAATGTGATCTTCCTGTACATGGACGGCGGGCCATCGCAGGTAGATACGTTTGATCCCAAGCCGCTGTTGGACAAATACAACGGGGAGGATCCAGGACAATTTTTCAATGTCGAGGCTACACAGTTCAACAACAACGGGAAGGTGCTGGCAAGTCCCTGGAAGTTTTCGCGGTATGGTCAGGCGGGATTGCCCATCAGCGAATTGTTTCCCCACATCGGTCAGCACGCCGACCAGTTGACCGTTATCCGCTCTATGGTGTCGGAGTTCCCCGAACACACGTTTGCGAATTACTTTTTGCACACCGGCAGCGGGCTGCAGGGGCGTCCGAGCATGGGGGCGTGGACGCTTTACGCGCTCGGAAACGAAACGGATAATTTGCCCGGTTTCATCGTGCTGACCTCCGAGGGAGGCGGGCAGGCGCAGCCGATCTCGTCCCGCCAGTGGTCCGCGGGCTT